>PXAQ01000252.1 GCA_003567095.1 Phycisphaerae bacterium | reverse complement strand
GCTCTTCCGATCTCTAGTATTCCTGCGAGTCCTGCAGCAGGAGGCCACCACACAGATACCAGCGGACCTATCGTTTTTAACGTCTCGCCAACGTCCAAAACGGTTTGAACGGTTTTGTCAATGTCTTCCTTCAAAACCAATTCACCTGTGTCCGGATCTTCCACATACATCCGACTGCATCCTACGAACGACAAGCTCGCGATTGAAACCAACATTCCAATCAGCAGTTTCGTTTTCATTTTCGTTTTCCTTTCTTTTAGGGTGGTCATTCGTTTTCAGGTTTAAGAAATCCGGGTTACCAATAGCCCTTCGGGCAGGTCTCGTCTTTACTGTACGCCTTGGCCGGGATCCAGCACTTGCACAACCGGCAAAACAGCGACCGGCCCAATGCGTCGGACTGCTTGGGCAGCATTGGCAGGGCTGTCAGGTCGTCGATGTGCCGAACCACCTCGACACCGTGGCCTTTAATCCATTTAACATAATCACGCTTGGTCATATACGTACCATAATCGCACGGATGACACGTCGCGATTCGTTCTGTTGCTTTTTCAGACGCCTCGCCCGACGTCCTGAACAGTGCCCGCAGGCCATAGTCCAAATATCCTCTGGCAATCCGCCTGACCGCCTTGGATTTTCCACAGCAGACCATCAAACCATATCCTCATCGGTTATTGTTTGTTCGCAGCCGTCGCAAACATTGCCGCGATCCACATATTCAACCCCTTCCCACACAACATCTTCGACCATAAACTCAATAAATTGCGGCTCAGCCAATGCGTAACGGTTAATCCATCCGGATGTTAGAACGGCAACCCCGTCGGCATCCGCATGAGTGGACAAAACAGCGCTCCAATCGCCGCCATCGATACGATTCCTATACTCTACAATAAGAACCGCTGCGCCTGGAAATTCTCGCTCTGCCACAAGGCTTATTTCACATTTTGCATAATATGTCCAGGGCGGCCCTGGTGTAACAAATGGCGGCAGCGGCGAGCAGTTGATAATCGACACCCCATCTGCATAAACCACCTCACGCGGAGCGATACCGTTTGGGTATATTTCTAAACTATACGACGCAGTCTCATTGCCTTGTTCGTCAACAATTTTCACATTCTTATTGTTAATGTCTGCCAGCAATAAAGAAAGGTCGCCCTGTTTGTCATATATGTTGGCGGTTATAGTAAAATCGTATTCAGCAGGATAGTCCGGGCAAAGTTTATCAAGCCTCTGAAAGCCGAGACGAAAAATATCATCATAACGTACACGCATAGCCATCCCAAAACTGGTTGGTGAAACACCGAACCTGGGCCATGGCAGGAGAAATCCAGGACAATCGTGTTCATCAATATAGTGTTGATTCCAGCCTTGATATACAACAGATCCATCAAATTTAACTTGTGCCCAACTCTGTTCAACCGACGACCTTATAGACACAAAAAAACTATGATATCTCATCGGCGGAACATTCCTAAACAGGTTGCAGAATTCCGGATTATCAGGTATCCCCCATATATCTGTTTTCAACTGCAATGTGGTTATCAGGTCGGCAGATTGTTCGTCCTCGAAATCTTCAATACTGATTTTGTATATACGGACATCCTCGCCATCAATCTGCGGATAAAAAATTATATCTCTTATTATCATTGAGCTTGTTACACCCGACAATGAGACACTTCGGATTAAATCGCCGGTCGTCAAATTAAATAGCCGGACAGTAGATGCAGTGACCGCAAATAGCCGATTATGGCGTTCGGATATTTCAAATGTAATAGGCACAGCCCCGGCTGCAAAGGTTGCGGCCTGCCCGTCCTCTATATGGGTTCTGTATACCGTGCTGGACCTGCGGGTATACACATAATCGCCAATCCATTTAACCGGTTCATATTCATTCGGCCCGTCATTATGTTGAGCTGAAATGGTTTTGCGAAGATAACCTGAATTAGAGTATAAATCACACCGCGTATTGCTTGTGCCATCCAGAACAGCATATTGCCCCGGCGGGCACCGCCCAATCTTGCCGTCCGGCGTGATTGTCATATTCCCTCCCATTCGTCGGGGCCAGTATACCATTATCCCTCCTCTTCCTCCGGGCACTCCTCATGGGCCTGGAACCACCACAGCGACCGCCACAGCTCATCGGCCGCATCCCACCAGACGGACATCATCACGCCGGTCGATAATGTCGGGAAACACTCATTGAGATTGGACGAGCCGATCAGCGTGCAGGTGACGGTTATATCATTGTCCTCGGCTTCGTTGAGCTCGTCGATGTCCAGATAAGCGGCGATCGTGTTGCCGCTGCCGGCGTTCTCGCTGCAGAACGCCTTGCGGATCGGCCGGCCGCCGCCGCCGGGCGGTGTGCCGCGGACGCGGCGCAGGTGGCGGTGGGCGTTGGCCCGCTGGGTCTCGATGTACCGCAGGGCCTCGGCCAGCCGCCGCGCGTCAGTCTCGCAAATCTGATAATGCTTCATTTTCAAAGTTCACATTTGACATTTCACATTTGACATTATCACGCCTCTGCCGCCAGGATATCATGAAAATCCTTCGTTTTTTTGGTGGTGTACACCAGGAACACCGGCTCGCCCCCGTTTAGCTTGCCCCCGTTACCGTCCAGCGGCACCGGGTGGGTCAGCGGGTTGCCCTCTTGGTCTGTGATCGTGTGGTAGCCGGCCGGGTCCTTGGTGCGGAAGCCCTGATCCAGCAGCCGCCGCCGCCAGCCCAGCGGGTTGCCGCCTTCGGCGATCCCGTCGTCGCGAATCTCAAACTCACAGGTGACGTGGTGATAGTGGACATTGCCCACCCGCTCGGGTCGGCCGCTGATCGACAGGCACTTGACCGTATAGGCGGCAAACGTGCGGCCCACCACCGCCGGCGTCCAGTCGCTGCCGTTGATCGCGTGGATATAATCCTCATAGGCGGTGTCGTTGAAGTTGGCGACGTTGAACTCCACCCGCAGGATCCGGTCCTCAAACTCCTCGGTGATCGCCGGGTCGAACGGCTCGTCGGCGCTGTTGACCAACGGCGCGCCGTCGGCGTCCCGGTCGATCTGCTCGGTGACGGTCCGGCCCTGCCAGCTGACCTGCGGCGGCCGGACCAGCGGGTTGTCGTAGTACTCATAGACCACCTCCACCAGCCAGCGGAACGGGCTGTCGGCCGGCCGGGGGTTTTTGTGCTTGACGTACCAGTACGGCCAGTCGCCGTCCAGCTCGGCCCAGTAGGCCGGCACGCTGACCCCGCCGGCACTGGCGGTCAGCGCCAGCACCGGCCGCAGGCCCGGCGCATCGGCGGCGTCAAACTCCACCTCGTAGCCGTGCACCAGCCGCCCGAAGGCCCCGTCGACGTCCACCTCGGTCTCGGCCCGCATGTGTTGCCATAAAAATGTCACCCGTGTAACGCCCATAGATGCCTCAGTTTTTAGTTATGAGTTAATATACAATTTACAATATACAATCAAAGCCGTGCCACCTGCACAGCCGCCTCGGGGCCGGTGTGCTCGGCCAGGCGGCGCACCGCGTCGCGGACCTCGGCCAGCAGACGGCGGCTTTGCTTGGCCTCGTCGAGCTGCTGCTTGTCGTAGTTGACCGCCATCGAGGCCCCGGCCATAAACCGGCTCTCGACCGCCTGCGGCCCGCCCGGTGCTGCGGCGGTGCCGCCGCCGGCGGCCATCTGCGCCGCCCCGCCCAGCTCGCCCAGCGTCCGATCCCGCCCGACGGCCTTTGCCCATTCCTTACGGGCGTCCAGCAGCTGCTCATAGAGTACCTTTTCCACGTCCGAGGTCGCCCGCGCGGCGATCTGGGGCAGCTGCTCGGTGGTGGCCTTGAACCCCTCCAGCATCGGCTGCCACTGGAACTCCCAGCCGCGGCCGCGGATCGCATCCCACAGGGCCTTGCCAAACCGCCCGGCGTTGATCAGCAGATTGGTAATCACCGCCTTGAACGCCGCGACCATATCCCGCAGCATATTGAACCAGTTATCCAGGAACCACCGCCAATAGCCCGGAATCGTCTCGGTAAAGACGTGCCGGGCGTCGGCCTGCAGCGTGGCGATCGCCAGGGCCGTCCGCACCTGCAAAATCTCCCAGGCCGCCCCCAGGTTCTCCAGCACATTGCGGCCAAACCCCAGGACGTTGTTGAGCCGGTGGTTTTCGATGACCATCTCGCCGGCCTGCTTACGGGCGTCGTCAAAGGCGTTGCGCAGCTGGGCCATCCGGCCGGCAAAGGTGCCCGTGCGGGCCTCGGCCTGGGCAAACTGCCGCTCGCCCATCGCCAGCACCTGCTCAAAGCGCCCCGCCGAATCGGCGGACTGATCGATCTCAATGCCCATCTGCGCCAGCCGGGTGGTATTGCCGGACGCCGCCCGAGCAACCAACTGCATTGCCTGGTTCAAATTCATCCCGTAGGCCTCGGACAGGCCCATCGCCGCCACCGTGGCCCGCTGGAGCGTCTGGCCGGCCAGGCCCATCGACGCGCCCAGCTTCATCAGCTCCAGCGAGGTCTCGTTGCTGTGGACCGTGACCCGCTGAAGCCGGTCGGCAAAGTCGGCCAGCGCGACCGTCTGGGCCTCTTTGCCCATCACCGCCAGGGCCGCGGTCAACTGGTGCAGGGCGTTTTGCTGACGCTGGGCGTCGGCCAGGGCGCCGCGCATATGACGGGCCAAAGTGCGAACCCCCACAAAGGCCGCCCCCAGCCGCAGCACCGAACGCGCGACATCCCGAAACTGGCGGCTGGCCTGGTCCCGGGCGCGAATCAATACGTTGACATCTTGTCGTCGAGCCATGATCTAATCTCAATTTTTAATTCTTAATTTTAAATTACAATTCAGAATTGAAAATTTTTGGATTTCCAATACGCCTTTTCGCCGGCGACGATGCCGGCGGCGGCGACGAACCAGCCGCTCTGGTCCAGCAGCCCGCCGGCGATCGGCACCAGGCCCTTGTCCAGCAGCTCGGCACACTCGATCAACTGCCACAGCCCGGCGTCGATCTGCCGCATCGGGCAGCCGGCCACGGCCACCCGGCCGTCGTCACAGTGCTCGCAGCCGGCCCCGCCGCAGCCGCCGCAGATCAGCTCGATGGGGGCCTCGGCGGTCGGGACGCGCTTGCAGCGGGCCTTGCACGGCCCGCACAGGCCGCCGTATTTCAGGCCGACGGCGAGCCGAATCCGTTTTTTAACGTCGTTCCCGGGCCCTGCAGCACCAGCAGGTTGATCAGTTCGAAGGCCTCGGCGACGTTGATCACCGTGTCCAGCTCGGCCGGGTCAAACGGTTTGTCGATGTGCTCCCAGCCGACGATCAGCTCGCTGAGTACGCTAAACAAGCTCCTGACATCCATCGGCGCCCCGGAGACCGAGGCATCGCAAAATTCATAGGTCCGCATGAGTTTCTGCTGCTGGCGCCCGCTCAGGTACGGAAACAAAAAGGCAGGCGGGTTGTTTTTGTGCCGGTCGGCGGTCAGGACCACCTTGCACACCCCGCCCGGTTCCAACGGTAAAGGCATCGTGTTCTCCAATGATTAATGTTTAATTCTTAATTATCCACATCGTCCATCGTCAATCGTCCATCATCAATCAGCCCCTCCCGCGTCGGTTCCTGCGGGGCCGCGGCGGCGGCGGCCTGGTAGGCCTGCCGCGTGGCCTC
>PXAQ01000211.1 GCA_003567095.1 Phycisphaerae bacterium | reverse complement strand
TCCATTGTTTACCTCGCTTTCTTAAAAACTCATTTTGATCGCCGAACGGTTCGACGATTCTTAAAGACAATATGGGGGGCAAAATTTTTCACCTCGCCTGTCCAATCCAAAACATAGCCGGATGTATCGCCGTTGTGACAATGAGCGACCCGGTGTCCTAATTTTTTCCTTACGTCCTTCGGCGTTGCAATACGCCCCGCGCCGTGTGCGTGCCGTTTGCCGCAGAACGGACATCGCGCACAAACCCAACATAGATGCGGTTCAGTCGGGCGAGTGCCCTCGCTGATTTTAAGATATACCGGTAATGTATTCATAGTTGCTAATCCTCGAAATCAAGTTTACGTTTCTTTTTCAATATCAATCCGCTTTCGTACAGCTTCAGGTCGTCCGATGAAAAGTCAAAAGCGATTCGGCTATTCGTCCCCGCTCCGTCCCTGCTTTTCAAAATAATCAGGGTTCTATTGTGTTCGATTTCCTCTGTGGCCGAATAGCCGTCAGCAATTAAAACGTTTGATTTCTTGCTGTCGTGGTGCAGCAGCCAAAGCGCAGTATCTGCCGCCCGCTGATAGACCGCCCCGCCCGAAACACTTGACAGATCAGGCGCAACCGCCTGCCCTTTGACCGGGTGTAAAACTAAAACAATCGCTGCCTTTGCCGAATCCGCAACGGCCTTCAACCCCTGCACGAATGTTTCGTCTGCCTTGTACGGCTCATCTGTCCGCCCCGCAAGTGTGGCCGGGTCAATGAGAATCAGCCGGTGGCCGGTATCCGCCCGCTGTTGCGCCCAGTCGATAATTTCGGCCTGTGTCATTTGCTTATCCGGAGAAGTCCAGATCGCCCGCCCGATCAGGTCGATAAAGTCCCGGTGTTCATCTTTTGCCTGCCGTGTCAGATCAGGGTTTGCCCGCACCCATTTTATCTGTGTCAGATTCGCAATACCCGCCCGCTGTGCAAGTGCCCGTGCCAGGTGAAACGACCGCTTGCGTTCAAGCATCAGACAGGCCGCCCGGATTTTCTGTTCAATCAGGTACGCCAGCCATTGCAGCATCATCAAAGTTTTGCTTGCGCCCGGGCTTCCGCAGACAACGTTCAGGCTTTCGGGCATAATCTGAATCAGACCGTCAAGAACCTTGTGGCCGGTATCGATATTGCAAAACCGCCCGGCAATGATTTCGCTAAAGTAGGAATCCAACTCCGCCGCCGGGCCGGTGGTGGTGGTTTTGTTCTTGAAAACCTCCGTCAGATTCTCTTTGATTTCCGCTTCGCTGTATCCGGCGTTCTCGAGTTGCTGAACATAATCGGCAGCATCTTCTTTTTCGATCAAGTCCAGCCGTGCCGGGTCGATTGTCTTGATCTTGCAGCCCAGCCCTTCAAGAATCTGCCGAACGTCGTCAGCGTATTGCCTGCCCGGTGCGTCATAATCCGGCCAGATAATGATGTTTTTTCCGGCAAGGGGTCGCCAGTCGGTTTTATTTGCCGCCTTTGACCCGCCTGCGCTCGTGGTGGTGGGAAAACCGTACTTGGCCAAAATATCCGCTTTGAGTTCGCCTTCCAGAACAATAACCGTCTTTTCGTCCACCAGCATTGGCAGCCGATACGGTGTCCGATTTTCTGAAAAACGCATTTCAACGCCTGCCGCCGTTTCAACCGCCGGTCGAATCGCCTTGTCGCCGTCAGCATTTCGCCAGCGGATAACATACTGATTGTGTTCGCCGGTGCTGTGATGATATTCGTGCAAGGCTTCCAGCTTGCCGCCGTGCTTTGCCCGCAGGCCGCCGTAAATGCCCTCTAAATCGCCGAACGGCTTCTGTCCGGCCTGTGGGGTGGGTCGGGGTGTGTTCGGCGTCCTGTGGCGATTGTCGCCCCTTTTCGGCGTACCTGTTTTCGCCCGTGCCTCTGATAATACGGCCTTAACCGATTCGCCCCGATTGCGCGCCAGTATATCCCAATAGTCGCCCTGTGCATCGCAACCCAGGCAATTGAAGAACCAGCCCTTGTTTTCCTTGCGTTCGAATACCCCCGCGCTGGGCCTGTTGTCTTCGTGATACGGGCATTTAGTCTTATTGCCCTTGAACACCGCCCCGGCCTTTTCGAGTTCGGCAACCAAAGCCGCCCGGTCTTTCTTTTTGGATTCGACAACATCCATCATACCGCCCAACCCTCCTGATTAAGTTTTGCCTTCGTTTCCGACGAAATCCCCAGCTTACTAAAAATGGCATCCGCATCGGCATCCGCACCGGCAAAAGAAAAAATTTCCTTTTTCTTTTCCTTCCTTCCTTCTGTTGACCATCCAGGGCGGTCAAGTAAGTGACCACTATACTGGTCAAGTAGATTTCGAAAATGGTCAAGTAGAATATCGTTTACTTGACCGTTCAGGGTGGTCAAGTAGGGTTCGGGGTTTCCCGGCCAAATTATCCGGTGTCGGCTCTTTTCCTTGTCGGCGACAATCAGCCCTTTTTGTCGCAAAGTGGTGATTGCTTTTTTAACGGTGTGTCCTGAACGGTTAATCGCTTGGCCGATCTTGGCGTTTGACAGACAAAGCCCTTTGCCGGTGCGTTCTCCCTTGCCTGCGAACGTCAAAACCAAAGAATAAACCTTACGTTCGCAATTCGAAAGCGGCAGGTATTCCAGAACCGGGAAATAACTATAGCGGTCAATCGGTATCACTTCCGCCCCCCACGCAGTTCCAGATGCGAAAAATCCCCCGCCGCCGTCTTTAATTCAGCATCGGCAACATCCTTTTTATGCGCATTTTTATCCATTCGTATGCGCTTTTCGTTCCGCCATTCGTTCCGGTGCGGCAGTCCGGCCTCAACCCACTGTTCCAGTTCATCGGCACGGACAAGCAGTTTACCGGCCAGTTTGTGAACCGTCGGCGCGAACGCTCCGGTGTGCCTGATCTGGTGCAGCGTCGTCCGGCTGATATTCAGCCGCTGGCAGACATCACGGGTGGTGAGCAGCAAGGGGGTGTCATCTGGCATTGGACGACCCCCGTATTTGAATGTGATATAGCCCCTTTTTGATGCAATCGATTTGCTTCTCGCTAAAAAGGCGTGTGATTCCTACACGGCAATGTGGACGAAGCCGATACTTCTGGATAATGTAGGCAACGCGGTGCGGTGGCTCTTTTAGCTCGTCCGCAATCTTGGTAACCGTCAGCAATCGCATTTTTTCTATACCTTTCAAAAAAACTACTGTCTCTCTGTAAGGTATTGCTAACGGTCAGGCCGTTAATGGCTAACGGTCAAAGAATTTTATTCAAATTCCCAAATAATTTCACTGTCAGGCGAATAGCGGGAATACTCAACAATCCATTGTCTCAAGTGGCTATGCAGTGGCTCGCATTGCGATTCAATGCGTTTATAGACGACCTCAATTGCTTCCCGGACAGATTTGTAATGCTTAAAGTCGCTGTTTTTGATGCGCCCCTTGATGTCCTTGCTGTTGCGGAGCGTTTCCTCGATCTTCTCTTTTTCCTCTGCTCTCTCAACTGGGTCTTCAATGGTACTTAGTGCATCGTCAATCTTTTCTGGGGTCAGGTTGTCAATTGTTTCACGTTCAATCTGGTCGATGGGTCTGTACGCTCCTTCCTCTTCTCCGATGGTCCCGGCCTTTATACGCATATCTTTGTAGGTAAAGGCCTTATATCGATTCCGCAGCAGCATCTCAAGAAACTTAAGCCCAATCAAATTTGAATCAACGGAAGCCTTGCCGCCCTTATAGTGAAAAACCCAAAACTCCTTGCCCTTTACGATTCTTGCGGATACGACATCCTCTTGCTGACCAGAAATCGCAGATTTAATAAGCGGGACGTTTTCCAGTGCGGAAATTACCCGGTCGATTTCGGCCAAAAAGCCAATTTCTGCCACAAACGATCTTTGGCCGGAATCAACCGCGTCGCAGGCCATATCGAGCAGGTCGATCGCCCTTAAAAGGGCGTAAAAAATCTCCTTGTCATTTAGCTGATTGGCTTTTCTTGTTGCCCTCAAAAGCGAATCAATCATCGCTTTGGGCAGTCCCCCCTGCACAACATCGCGTTTTTGGTTCTTTTGAAAAAGCTCTCTGACGTTTAGAAGGTCGTTCAACATCGGCATAGTCCTTTTGCCAGTCCAAAATTATGCGCGGGCAACCGGTGGACTTTCCCGGCTTTCGGGTGCGCTCCCTATCCCGCGCCAAAGATTATTTTGGGGCTGCGTCCCGTCGCAGCGGCTGAGGATAAGCAAAGGCCGCCGAAACAGGACGCATTCGACCCCCGGCCAGAGGTCGCCCCGTTTAGTTAATTCTAACTGGCATCGGCCAGCGTGTCCAGCCGGACACGTCTATTCTTCTTCCTCTTCTTCGGGAAACAGGCTTTGTTGCTTTGGGTCTGCCACGTCGGGCCGACTTATCCACGTATCCCGGATTATTTCGTTGATCACCTGTTCGTCCTCGCCCGCGTCGGTCGCCTGTCTCAGGTAGTCGGTCGCGTCCTCCTGGACTTGCAGGATGTAGCTCTCCAGCTCGTTCCTGTCTTTGAGGTACTTCATCAGGTTGGGCTGGTGGTTCTCCATATGCCGGAGCTTCATCCAGCCGAATGCGTTCAGAAGGTGTTTCCAGTTCTGTTTTGTCTTTTTCTTGCTCATCTGTTACCCCTTTCTGTACTGATTGTACCACATCCGGCCAGCGATAAAATGGCCTGTTTGATATTGTCCGGCAGTGTCGGCCAGACCTCGATCAGACGGGTGATATTGTCATCGTTTTTGAAATGTTTGGCGTCATCAGTGGCAACACGGTCGTTTGGGGAAATGGTAACTTCTTTATTGACAGGTGTTTGCGAAAAATTATCAAGGGGTATTGTACCCCGTCAGCGGTCAAAAGAAAAGTGCCGGGCGTAAAAAAATCTCACCGCACATCGGCGCCGGCCATAAAGTCAAGGTTGACAGGGCCAGGCCGGTGTCCTATGATGTTTCGGCAGTGGATTCGGGATGTTTTGGAAAGGTTCAACAGTCAGCCGAAAAAACGCTGCAAGGAATGGCGTAAGTGAAAACAATCGTGGTCATCCCCGCCCGTTACGGATCAAGCCGGATGGGAGGCAAAGTTCTTGCGAAAGAGACAGGGAAATATCTTGTACAGCACACCTATGAACGTGCGCTGCAGGCGCGGCGTGTCAGCGAGGTGCTGATTGCCACCGACCACGAGCAGGTGCTGGAGGCCTGCCGGCAGTTCGGGGCGCTCTGCGTGATGACCGGCGCCGAGCACCAGAGCGGCACCGACCGGGTGGCTGAGGCCGCCGCCGGGCGGGATTGCGATGTTGTCATCAATCTGCAGGCTGATGAGCCGGAGGTTGAGCCGGAGTATATCGATCAGACGGCCGCCTTGCTGGCCGAGCACCCGGAGGCCAAGATGGCCACGCTGCTGGCGCCGTTTGATACGGCACAGGACATTGCCAATCCTAATATTGTCAAGTGTGTGACCGACGAAAAGGGCTACGCGTTGTATTTTTCGCGACTGGCGATTCCGTATGACCGTAACCGCGCGGGCATCGGGCCGTTGGATGTGTATCGGCGTCATCTGGGCATCTATGCCTATCGCAAAGAGTTTCTGCTGATTTACACCACGCTGCCCAAGAGCCGCCTGGAACAATTCGAACAGCTAGAGCAGC
>PXAQ01000132.1 GCA_003567095.1 Phycisphaerae bacterium | reverse complement strand
TCGCCGCGAATCAGGCGGGCGATGCCGACCCAACTGGTCAGCCCCAGCGCCAGGTACACGCCCGTCATCCCGCGCAGGGGAATGCCGAAAAATGTCCTGTCCCGCAGGACGACCGCAAAGGCCATCACCAGCAGAATGCCGGGAATGGTATTGAGCGTGGTCACCAGCCACAAGATCAAATCATCGATCCAGCCGCGAAAATAGCCGGCGATCGCGCCCAGCGGCACACCGATCAGCAGGCTGATAATCGAGGCGCCCATGGCCACAGCAATTGACGTTTTGGCGCCGTAGAGGGTCTTGCGCAGCGTCGAGCGGCCCAGAAAATCCGTCCCGAGAAGCGACCAGCCGGACTTTTCTTCGCCGTCCAGCGTCTGCCACTCATACGCCTGGCCCGGCGCCTGATAGGACGGTCCGATAGACTCATTCCACTGGGTCATATAGATCTCCCAGCCGGTGACCTCGGCGACAAACACCGCCCCGGCCAATACAAAATAGGCCAGCGAAATCCAAAAACAGACCATCGCCAGCTTGCGCTTTTTCAAGCGGCGCCAGCCGTCGGCCCACAAACTGCGCCCTTTGGAAGGCTTTTGTGATGTCGGGTTCATTGTATCCATCGTTATTCCAGCGAGACCCTCGGATCGACCCATGCGTAACAGATGTCCGTCAGCAGGGTAAAGACAATAATCAGCAGTGACATCATAAACGTCATCGCATTGAGCACCAGAAAATCGCGCGACGCAATCGCCTGAATCATCATATCACCCAGCCCCGGAATGCCGAAAAACCGCTCCAGCAGCAGTGAGCCGAGAATCAGATACGGAATTGACAGCACGACGTTGGTGATAATCGGCACCATCGCGTTTTTGAGCACATGCTTGAACAGCACCGTGCGGGTGGTCAGGCCTTTGGCAAACGCCGTGCGCACATAATCGCTTCGCAACTCGTCAAGCATCACCGTGCGGTAAAATCGCAGGCTGACTCCCAACCCGGCGGCGATACCGATCAGTACCGGCAGCGCCACGCTGACCCAGATCGACCGGTCGGGTACAAAGAAAATCGGGAACCAGTCCAGCTCATAGGCAAAGAAATACTGCCCGAAAATGATAAAGCTCAAATAGGGAATGCTCATCCCCGTCACGCAGATGATCACCACCAGCACATCCCACACCGAGCCGCGCACAAACGCCACGATCAGCGCCAGGCTGATCGAGATCACCAGCGTCCCCAGAAAGATCGGAATCGTCAACGCCAGCGACGGGCCCAGCCCCCATCGGATGCGGTCGGTAATGCGCTCCCGGTTCAGATCGTAGCCGAAATTAAACGTCAGGGCGCTGGTAAAATGCTTGCGGAACTGGCTGTCAAAATCCAGCATCCCCGCTGCGCGGCCCAATTGGACGTTACCGAGACGCTGACGGAAAAGCTCGGCCAGCCAGATGTCTTTGGCTTTCTGCTCGATTTCAAACGGCTCGACAGGACGCGCAACACGGTCGTCGCGCTGGCGCTGCTCGAGCAATGCCGCCTCGGCTTGGGCGAATAACGCCTCGTCGGCCGCCTGCTGCCAGTCGTCGGCGTCCAGCGGTTTTAAACCCACAAACAACGGCTTGTCCAGCCCGTACTCCCGCCGTATTTCGGCAATGGTCTCGGCGTCGGCATCGCGGCCGGCAATCTGATAGGAAATATCCCCGCCCAGCAGCGTAAACAACACAAACGTCAGCAGCAGCACGCCGAATACAATCGGCACGGTGTAGAGCAAGCGTCGAACAATAAAGGCTGTCATTGTCTGTTTCTCAGTTCCCTCAGCAAGTCACTATAACGATTTCGCTCTTCAAGATCCACGCGCCGATATTTCAATACATCGTACGAAAACACGTGCGGTTTGTAATTCCTGTACCACCCGTGCAGCAGGGCATACGAGACCCGGTGCGAGGTAAACACCGCCGGATAGTCGTCCATCACCATCCGTTCCATCTTCCGGTACAATTCGGTGCGCTCCGGAGTGTCAAACATCACCTCGGCCTGCTCCAGCAGCTCGTCATATTCAGGATTGGAATAGAAAAATGTATTCGGACCCGGCGCAAAATATTTTGTGCCGAACATCATCAAAAACCCAATCCCATCCGGCGAGCCGGCACTGACACCGCTGCTGAACATCTGCAAATGGCCGTTGTTCATTTCCGACAGATACGTCGGCCAGTCCATGTAATCCACCTCCAGCCGCAGACCGACCCGGGAAAAATATTTTTGCAGAAATTGGCCGTACTGCCGCGCAAAATTATCCGTTCCCGGCATGCCCAGTCTCAGCGGCGGAATCGGGCCGCCATGGATTGCCTCGGCCTCTTCGAGCAATTGCCTGGCCTCGGCCGGATCATAACGCGAAAAGTCATAGTCGATGATATCCGGGTCGTAGGGGTTCAGGCCTTTGGAAATAAACCCGTGCGCAATCGCAAAACGCCCGTTAAACAGCAGATCAATCAACACCTGGCGATCAATCGCCCGCGAAATCGCTTTTCGCAGCGGCCTGTTGGGCCCCAGAACCGGATCGCGCAGATTAAACCCCACCCAGAAGGTAGACGGGTCAACATAAGTTTCCAGTTCAATATTGCGCTGCCGCATGCTGTCGGTCAAATCCTGACCGGCCGCGCCGACGGCCTCTTCAAAATTGTCCTTGGGAATGCCCGACATATCCAGCTCGCCCCGCATAAACAGAAGCCAGCGCGGCTGGTCTTCCTCTATAATACGGAAGATAACGCGGTCGGCAAACGGCAGCGGCTTTCCCGCATCGTCCAGCAGGCCCGCCTCGGCGTCGCCGGGGGCCCCCTCGGACGGATACGTCTGGCCGCGCCAGTTTTCATTGCGCACCAACTCAAGATAACTGCCTCGCCGCCAGTTTTTCAGCCGAAACGGCCCGGTCCCCACCGGACGGTTGCGGATGTTGCCGCGATAATAGTCTACCGCCTCTTTGGGCATCGGCGCGGTGGCGGTATCGGCCAACGCCGACTCGATCAACTGCGGCCAGGGGCGAACCAGCGTGATTTGCAGTGTATAGTCATCCAGTGCCTGCAGGCCCTCGACGTCGTAACTGTAATCGACCGACCACTCGTCTTCAAACTGCCGGGTATACTCGCGAAACGCATTCAATCCGACAATGCGGTTGCTGTACGGCGGCCAGTTCTGGCTGCGATATTTGACATTGGCGACACGTTTGATGGCATAGACAAAATCGTGTGCGGTCAACTTGCGCCCCATGCCGTCGGGAAAGCACGGATCGTCCTGAAAGTAAACGTCCCGGCGAATCGGGATGGTATAGGTCAGCTTGTCATCGCTGATGGTCGGCATCTCCGCGGCCAGAACGGGAACGATTTCATAGGGGCGCTTGAGATAATGATACCCGTACAGGGTCTCGTAAATATTGCCTCCGGCCACCATCATCCCGTACACATCGCGCATATTACCGGCATCCAATGTCTGTAGCTTGGTTCCCAACGCCACGCGGATGACCATCTCATCGTCGTCGGGTTCAACCCTGTGCCATTGACAGCCGACGATAACCAGAGACGCACCGAAGACAACAAAAAGCGAAACAGCAAAATATATGGCTAGTTTTTTCACAATCCGTATCGATTAATCTGACAACTAGTTTTCCGGCGGATCGGGCAGCCGCGGCGGGGTATGAACAGGCTGGTCGGCATCGGTACGTCCATAATTAAATTCCAAACGGGACGCCAGGTGTCCCGGGCCGGCGCCGCTGCCGAAGTAGGCCTCGAATTCGCGTTCCAGCCCCGCACCCCCGCGCTGAATAAGGCGTATAAAAGGCGTCTGCTGATCCATAATACGGCTTAGAACCTGCGTTTCCACCTCCGCAATAACGCCCACCAAAGCATCCCGCTGAGCATCGCTCAACGGACTGGGATCGGCCATATACCGTTGGAAAACCAGCGAGAGCAACTCGGCAAAGTGCCGCCCCAATGCCGCGCGAGCCTCGGACGGGCTTTGTTCGAGAATCACCTGGCCCGTCATCCTGAGCAGTGACCCGTCGAACCACTCATCAGCCACATCCCAGTTCATATAAGCCTGAGCCCGCCGCTGGGCAGCAGCCTGGAGAATCTCATGAGCCGTCGGACGGTCCACCCCGGCCGCAAATGTCACAATGGCACGCAGAATCTCCATATCCGACTCGTCTTGAACGCGATCAAGCAGCGCATCGAGGATCTGCTGGGTTAACGCATCATCGCCGGTAGCCGGATCAATAAGCTGTGAACTTATCCGCCTGCCGGCAACGCTCTTCACTGCCCAATACCGAACCACATCATCCCCATCGTCCAGCCGGTCCAGCCCAAATTCTGCCAACAGAGGGCTTCGCAGTTGGGCGGTTAAAATCATCAAATTCCGACGCATCAGTGTTCGGCTGTCGGATGCCTCCCACTGGTCAACCGTCTCAAAAGCTGTTTGCAAGTGATCTCTGCCGATTTGTGTATACACAGTGGCATAAAAACTAAGCGGCTCGGTGCCCTTTTGCTCCTGAATCTCTCGACGAATCGACACAATCTCAGAGGACTCCTCACTCAAGAGCATCATATCCATGGCACTATGCCAGAAATCATCAATCGCGTTCCGATCGGACTGGGTCGGCTCATCGCCGGTCTGCCGGAGACGTTCACGAACCGACGACACTCGGTCAATCGGAACAGCCTGCAAACTGTGACAGAAAAGGCCAAAAATACACAGCAAAAGTATCAATTTTTTCATATATCCTACCATCTTTAATTAGAATCACCGATAAATGCACAAATTATGATAAAAGCTTACCCGCATATCGGATAACTGTCAAGGTTTTTCAGTATATACGAACCGAGACGGTCGTTTAGTTCAGTTTCCGGTCCGAAAAAACGACGTTGCAAACATATATAGACTTTCGTGTACAAAGTTGGTAAACTTTTGTTATTCGACGCGTAAAATATACCGAATAAAGGGTATCTGGCCTATGGCAATGAACTTTTGAAAATCTAAGCAGTAACAGTCTTTATAACAATACGTTATTAGTAGCTTGGTAAATACCATAAAATCATTTTTCGTACCGGGATGATGACATTACGCGAGATATTGCAGCATAAGCGGTGCTGGTGGGCCGCGGCGGCAATCTTTGCCGGGATAGTACTGAGCATCACCGCTCTGTCCGAAGTCCTTGCAAATAACGCCGAAAACGCGCACGGTGCGCCTGCCCAAACGCAGACAGACGGCGACCAGAATGACGACCAAGCCAGTCCGGATATCCCCTCCACACCATCCGACCCCAATGAGCCGCCTCAGGGCGCCGAGCCCGATGCGATCACCGATCAGCAGGAGTCGGAAGAAGAGCCCAACGGCTATGACTCGATGTTTCCGGATGCCGAAGATATCGTGGAATTGTTTGAATATTTTGATCGGATATTCAGCGACGAATATGTCTCCAAAACCGGCGATGTGGACTACGCGACCCTCCGCCGCAAGCGGATAGATTTGATCCGAGCCGCTAACCTCCTGGAGCAATTGCATCCGGCCGTCGTGATGAGCCTGGACCGTGAGCAGCGCATCGCCTTCTGGATCAACACGTACAACGCCTGCACCCTCAAACTGATTATCGACAATTACCCGATTGAACCCAAGTGGTATATGATATTTTATCC
>PXAQ01000190.1 GCA_003567095.1 Phycisphaerae bacterium | reverse complement strand
CGCATCCCGGGCGCGGCCGAGCTGGATCGTATCTTCCGCGGT
The DNA here is from genome assembly GCA_003567095.1 of Phycisphaerae bacterium. Next base: position 5,652 of record PXAQ01000190.1, on the reverse strand, counting down.
CTCCAGGCCGGCATGGTGACCATCCGTGTGGACGGAACACTTGCCGAGCCGGCCCCGCGCCCCGTGCCCATGACGGAGGTCGAAGGCGCCATCCGCGCCCTGCTCCGGCGGCAGTTAGCCGATTAAAGCACCCCCGTCCCTATAAAGCACGCCTACCCCCGACATTTTCCAGCGCATCGTCAAGTGCCGCGGCGCGCCTGTCCCAATGGAACCGAGCCATGGCGATGTGGCCGCAATGGGGCTGGCCTTGCCATAGCCGGCCGTGCTTGGTTCGACGAATCAGATCGCCCAGCGTCTCTGTCAAATGGCCCACCGAGCCGTCATAAAAAAACGCATCCGGACAGCCGGTTTCCATGCCGCCGAGCACTTCGGGATAGGCCAGCCGACGCGGCACAAGCGGATAGGCGCCGGCGGCAACCGCCTCGACCAGTCCCATGCCGAAAAACTCATGGTTGGCCGTTGAAACGGCAATATCGGCCTCGCTTAGTGCATCGGCATACGCCTGGGCAGACGGCTGAAATCCCCACCGGTCGATGCGGTCGGCGAATTGGCGTCTGGCTGTTTCAAAGATGGTCGGGGCGTCGCGAAACTGCTCGCCGATCACCGACAAGCGAAACTCCAGCCCGGCCTCACACAGACGCTCGATCGCGGCAAAAAAGTCCTCCGGATTTTTGTCGTGCTCCCAGCGCGCCGCCCAGAGAATCCGCGGCGGCCCTGGTTTGCGCTTCACCGGCCGCCGGGCAAACGGCTCGATTCCCGGCCACTGCACACCGCACTTGTCAGCCAGCGAGGCAATCTGCTGATGCGGGTAAAAATCGGGCATGCGCTCAAAAAACTTCACCAGTGCCCCCAAAAACTCATCACGATGAAACGCCGAGTTAAACCACACCGCATCGGCGGCCAGCGCCGAGGTAAAATTGGTGAGCACATATTGGTAATCCCGTGCGTCCTCAAACCGCATCGGATAGGTCAACTGGTTCTCGTGGAAATACACCACCGTCGGCAAACGGCGCACTGTCTCTGTGGCAAGCCCGCGAAACTCGGCCACATTGAGCATATCCGTACAGAACAGCACATCCCACGTCGTGCCCTCGGCACACAGCGCATTAACCCGCTCGGCCAGCGTGAACGCCCCATGCCGCATGCGCCACTTCCACTTGTTCGGCGGCAGCGTCAGCACGTCCCATCGGTGGCGTGACCGTTTTATCCAGCCGTCCAGAAACGCCCGATGCGACCCACCGTAATACCCTTCCAGCGCCACGATGCGCCGGGGCTGTGATGTCCTGTCCATCGGTGGCAACGCAGGGCCTTCTGCTTACAGATCGGGGTATTTGACCGAACAGCCGTAGGGTCGGGTTTCCGGCGTTGTCACGTCGCGGCCGGCAAGCAGCTCGTCCAGGGCCATCTGAACATAATTGACCGTCTCGGGCTTGTTGCCGACCGGATTGTCATCGATCGCGCCGTTGTAGGCAATGCGTCCGTCCGGGTCGACGATGACCATCTGCGGCGTGGTCTGGGCCCCGTACAGCCGGCCGACCGTCCCGTCGCTGTCGTCGAGAACCGGATACGGCAAATTGAATTCTTCGACAAACGCCGTATTCATTTCTTGATTGAAGTGACTGGTGGTGTTAATCGCCAGCCATACCACATCCTGCTCGGCGTAGGCCTTGGCCAGGTCGTTCATCGTCTCGGCCTCATAGTGCCGCACGACAAACGGGCACTCGGGATTGACCCATTCCAGCACGACAATCTCGCCCCGGTAGTCGGCAAGGTCATGCCTCTGGCCGGTATGATCGGTCAGGCTAAAGGCCGGCGCCTCGGGACGCTCCCGGGCGTCTGTTGTCGTCCCACTTTGCTCACAGCCGGCAATCAACAACAGAACCATAAAAACAGAAAAACAGATTTTAAATATCGCATTCATCACATGTTCCTTTCAATCATCTCAATAATTAATAGTTGTTTTTGACTGATATACAGTACGAAAACACTCTACAATTGTTCTCTATTTACCCGTATGCAGTATGAGGTTATCAATGGAAGGACAGGTCGCAAGTCGAACCGAAAGAATGCTGCGGCGCGGCGCCTGCATACTCAACGCAGACGCGATAAGACGGCAATGGCCCGACAGACTTCACCCTAAGCGTCTGTCGGGCCTGCCGACTTCTAAACCACCCTCTCCTGCTTGCCTCGCATACAACAGCCGCAGGACTGATCGACCCACAGCCAACGACGCTTCGGCAAGCAAAACAAATAACATGTTACATAATCTTTCGTGCTTTAACTTACAACAAACAGCTCAAAAAGTCAACTTAATCTGTAAGAAAATACATCGAAGTCAGTTAACCTCTTTATTCGTATGAAGTTAAAAAAATTAGCAAGACGCTATTTTTGGCGGGGCATTGCACGCATTGCTGTGTGTTTCTAAACTGATCATGATTGAGTTTTTCCGTTCCTGCGCGGCTATGTCATGTTGCGGTCTTCAGTTATGGGCTTTCACGCGGGATTTTTCTACCCTAAAGGGGATAATTTTCTGCGATACCTTGCTAAGATGAAAAGGGCCCCGCCGCTGTTAGTGCGGCCAATAGCCGGTAAAGACCTCGACAGCCGGACCGGTCATATAGACGCAATTATCGTCCTGGCACCAGTTCACCTGTAAATCCCCACCGGGCAGATGGGTGGTGACCAGGCGCTGGCACCGGCCAACCAGCACGCCGGCGACCGCACAGGCGCAGGCCCCCGTGCCGCAGGCCAGCGTGATGCCGCTGCCGCGTTCCCAGGTCTTGACCGTCAATTCGCCGGGCCCGTCGGCCTTGACAAAGTGCACATTCGTCCGCTGCGGAAATAACGCGTGGTGCTCGATAATCGGGCCCACATAGGGCAGGTCGATGTGCTGGAGATCATCGCAGAAAAAAACCGCGTGTGGATTGCCCATCGAAACGCAGGTCATCGATAACTCCTGTTGATCGACAGGCAGCGGCATGTTGATGACCTTCTCACTGTCGGCGGCCACGGGGATCTGTGCCGCTTCGAGAATGGGCTGGCCCATATTGACACAGACCCGGCTGACGCGATCGTCGCCGCCCAGCTCCAGCCCGACCGTCAGCACGCCGCGGCCGGTCTCGATGCGCAGCGAGGTCGGAAACGTCTCCTGGCCCGGCAGTGAAAATTCCGACGCCGTGCGGGCCAGGTTGTGATCATAGACATACTTGGCCACGCAGCGAATGCCGTTGCCGCACATCTCGGACTCCGAGCCGTCGGCGTTGAACATCCGCATCCGCGCATCAGCCATCTCGGACGGTTCAATCAGGATCAGCCCGTCCGAGCCGACGCCGACATGCCGGTCACTGATGCGCACTGCCAGCTCGGCGGGGTTTTCGATCGTTTGGGCAAAGCAATCCACATAGACATAGTCATTGCCCAAGCCGTGCATTTTCGTAAATTTCATAGGCTCACCTTAAATCATCGCATCGACCTTGGTCGTCAGTTCCCGAACGTGAGCGGCCGAGGCGTCGAACATCGCCTGTTCGGTGTCGGTTAGTTCCAGTTCGATGATCTTCTCGACACCGCCGGCGCCGAGCATGGCCGGTACGCCGACATATTGGCCGTTGACGCCGTAGGCGCCGTCGCAATAGACACAGCAGCTCATGACCTGGCGGGTGTCGTTGACAATCGCCTCGGCCATCTTGACCGCGCCGGCGGCCGGGGCGTAGTAGGCGCTGGTGCCCAGCAGGTTGACAATCTCGATGCCGCCGTTTCGCGTCCGCTCGACAAGCGCCTCAATCGTCCCGGCCGCCATCAGTTCGCCCAGGGCGACTCCGGCCACGGTCGTATAGCGCGGCAGCGGAACCATGTCGTCGCCGTGGCCGCCCATCAGCACACCCTGCACATCGCCGACATTGACGCCAAGCTGCTCGGCGATAAAACACGCAAATCGAGCCGCGTCCAGCACGCCGGCCATACCCATCACACGTCGTCGATCAAAGCCGCTGATCGTGGCGGCCACATGGGTCATCACATCCAGCGGATTGCTGACCACGATAATACGCGCCTCCGGCGAGCTGCGCAAGACCTGCTCGGTGACGGACTTGACAATCTGGGCGTTTTTGGCCAGCAGATCATCTCGGCTCATCCCCGGCTTTCGCGCCAGCCCGCTGGTGATGATCACAATATCGCTGCCGGCAGCCGCTGCCCAGTCGCGCGTGCCGATCAGCCGTCCGGCGGCCGGGTACACCGCCTTGGCCTGGGCCATGTCCAACACCTTACCCTCGGCAAGACCCTCGACAATATCAATCAACACCACATCGCCGAGCCCTTTTTCCGAGGCGATAAACGCCGCCGTCGCACCGACATTGCCCGCACCAACTACCGTAATTTTTGATAACGCCATGAAAACTCCTGAAAACATCTGAATAAAGTTGTTTGTGTGCGTAACGCGCAAGCAAACCGCAATTAAGCCATAAAAAAGACCCTTTTCAATCAGAAATAGACATCTTTTTAATAGTTTGACCCCAAGGGGATTCGAAAAATTGCAAGTACTGGCTTTTTTCTGCAAAAAAAAGGCATTTTAGCAAATAAGTTAGCAAATCAAGCCTTGACTTTCAGCCTAATAATGGTTGTTTTCAAAATAAATATAACGTCTATTTGCTGAGATTTCAAGGTAAAAAAAGCACAAAAAAGGCAGGAAAGCATCTTATATTGTGTATGGGGACATGAGGTCAGGGATATCATCCGAGGCAAAGAAGTGGGTGTGTCGCTGAACAGCACGGATGAAAATGAGAAAAAGGCCATAGAGGGATTGGAAAAGATGGTCAGTGTGGGCAGTTTCACTATTTAAGGACCTTCATCTCTTCTTTGTGTGTCATCGGTAAGATTATTCTCCCTGCTTTCAATTCTTTGGCAGTTTTCCCTGTTTGTCGAACGGGAATTGGGGTATTCATACGTCTTTTTATTCGATAATGTGGTCACAGTAGACTCAGAGGTGGATTGTCACGAACGCTGGGATGACGCTGGAAAAATTATGGAACGGATAAAACCTTAAAAATCGTTGTTTTTAGGCTGAAAATCAATGCGGGCGACCAGAATCGAACTGGCGTATCAAGCTTGGGAAGCTTGCATTCTACCACTGAATTACGCCCGCGAAAGTCTTGATATGTCCATAACTTATACCGCGTTAACGGCTATTGTCAAGAAAAATTGTTACCCTGCTGCCTGGTTTTTTGCTACGATAGTACTCCGAAAAGCCTTTGGGCGTCCGCCCGGAAAAGGCCGACAAAACAATGGTCCAGCGTGTAGTGGGTTTTGATACGTCGACGATGGTGAAAAGCAAGATCGAGCACATCCTTGAAAACAGTCCGATTCGGCCGTTCTGGAGCCGAGGCGGCATCGTTCTGGCAGCCGCGGCGGCGGCTGTTCTGGCAGGTCTTGCCGTGCCGCTGGGTGGGCTGGCAATCGACATCCTCTGGGTATGTGTGGTCAGTGTGACGATTGCCGGAGCGGTAATCTTTCCGGCCGCGGGCAGCACCGCCGATCTAAAGGGATTTGCCGCTCTGCTGACCTTGCCATCCCTGTTTCGGATCGCCCTGGTGGCGGTTGTCTGCGGCCGCCTGCTGCAGGGTCAACCTTTCGGGATGCTGATTGGTGCCATCGGAAATG
>PXAQ01000113.1 GCA_003567095.1 Phycisphaerae bacterium | reverse complement strand
CCGCCGAGGTGGAACGGCCGTATTATGCGGTCAAAGAGGCGGTCTTTCCGTTCCTGAAGTTTTCCGGGGCGGATATCCTGCTGGGGCCTGAGATGCTCTCGACCGGTGAGGTGATGGGGCTCAGCAAGGATTTTGGGATGGCCTTTGCTAAGTCACAGGTCGCCGCCGGCACGTCGCCGCCGCTGGGCGGAACGGTGTTCATCAGCGTACGCGACCGCGACAAGCCCAAGGCGGTACGGGTTGGCAAAACGCTGCACGAAATGGGATTCAAAATATTGGCCACCGCCGGCACGTGCATTGAGCTGATTAAATACAACGTGCCGTCGGAGTTTGTACGCAAGGTGGCCGAGGGCCGCCCGAATATTGTGGATATGATGATTAACGGCCAGGTGGATTTGATTATCAATACGACCGTCGGCGAACAGACGATCAAGGATTCGTTTGCGATTCGCCGCACGGCCCTGGATCGGCAGATTCCCTATGCCACGACGATCCGCGGCGCCGCGGCCATGACCAGCGCCATCGAAGCCTTGCAAAAAAAGAAGATCGACGTCAAAGCGATTCAGTTGTACTACAAATAATAAAGCGGCACGGGCTTTAACCCGTAGACGGTCGAGATAGCCGTGCGACGCAAAAGACAGGATGATTACACGATGAAAGCAGTGTTATTACTCGAAGACGGTACGGTGTTTGAAGGCACCTCATTCGGTGCCGAAGGGACGCGTTGCGGGGAGGTGGTCTTTAATACGTCGATGGCCGGCTATCAGGAGATTACCACCGATCCGTCCTACCACGAGCAGATCATCACGATGACCTACCCGATGATCGGCAACACCGGGGCCAATACGCTGGACTGGGAATCCAGGACGGTCTATGCGGCCGGGTTTGTGGTCAAGCAGGACTGTCCGTTTCCGAGCAACTGGCGCAGCGAAGCGGCATTCGGCCAGTACCTGAAACAAAACGGCGTCGTCGGCCTGCAGGGTATCGACACACGAAAGCTCGTGCGCCACATTCGCACGCAGGGCGCGATGCGGGGGATCATTGCGGCCGGGGAATTCCGGATCGGCGATCTTAAAACCAAGCTGGCTGCCTACCCCGGTCTGGTCGGGCGGGATATTGTCAAGGACGTCTCGTGCCCCAAACCTTACACCTGGGACAAGGGCGTGGTGGATGTGCTCAGCGGCACCGAGTTGCTGCCGGAGGCGAAATTCAAGGTTGTGGCGATTGATTACGGGACGAAAACCAATATCCTACGCCTTTTGCGTTCGCACGGCTGTGCTGTGGAGGTGGTCTCGGCTCAGACCTCGGCCAGGGACATCCTGAAGCGCAATCCCGACGGCGTGTTCCTGAGCAACGGACCCGGCGACCCGGCGGCGGTGAGCTATGCGATCCAGACCGTGCGGGAACTGCTGGGGCAGGTGCCGATTTTCGGGATTTGCCTGGGCCATCAGCTGTTGGCCCTGGCGCTGGGCGGGGCGAGCTACAAGCTCAAGTTCGGCCACCGTGGGGCCAATCACCCGGTCAAAAATTTGGACACCAAAGAGATTGAAATCACCAGCCAGAATCACGGCTTTTGCGTGGATATGGATTCACTCAAGGTCAAGGATGTCGACGTGACCCACCTGAACCTTAACGACCAGACGATCGAGGGCATCCGCAGCCCCAAACACAAGGCTTTTTCAGTCCAGTATCACCCCGAAGCCTCGCCGGGCCCGCATGATGCTCGTTATTTGTTCGCCCAATTCACCGATTGGATGGCGACATAATTCCTGATGAGGCGTTTTTCTGAAATTGACACCGTCTACACGGGGCGGATGGGGATGTTGTGCTGCCGGAGAAAGTCTTTCGTCTCGGCGATGGTGTAGGTGCCGTAGTGAAAGATCGAGGCCGCCAGCACCGCCGAGGCCTTGCCTTCCTGAAGGACGTGCAGCAGCGAGTCCAGCGTGCCGGCCCCGCCGGAGGCGATGACGGGGATATCCACCGCTTGGGCCACGGTCCGCGTCAGCTCGATATCATAGCCGGCCTGCGTGCCGTCGGCGTCCATACTGGTCAGCAAAATCTCGCCCGCTCCCATTTTCTGCGCCCGCTGGGCCCACTCAATAGCGTCGATATCCGTAGGCTGGGAGCCGGCTTTGACCGTCACAATCCACGAGTCGCCCTGTTGGCGCTTGCGGCGGGCATCGATCGCCAGCACCACACACTGACTGCCGAACCGCTCGGCCGATTCACGAATCAATTCGGGATGTTCGACCGCGGCGGTATTCAGCGAGCACTTGTCGGCGCCGCTGCGAAGCAGCAGGCCAATCTCATCGGCCGTGCGAATGCCGCCGCCGACGGTAAACGGGATAAAAATCCGCTCGGCCACACGCTCGACCAGCTCGACAATCGTCTTTTTTGAGCGGATCGTCGCGGTAATATCAAGAAACACCAGCTCGTCGGCCCCTTCGTCGCTGTAACGCGCGCCCAGTTCAACCGGATCGCCCGCGTCGCGCAGATTCAGGAAGTTGATGCCCTTAACGACGCGATTGTCCTTGACATCCAAGCACGGGATGATGCGTTTGGTCAGCATAGACGCCTTTCCCGACAAATAGCAGTGAAATTTCGAAGCAGGGTCAATCCGTCATCGCCGCTTTTTTCCGGGTGGAACTGACAGCCGAAAATGTTGTCTTTTTCGATTGCCGCGGCCATTTGCAGTCCGTCATACTCCACTATCGCCACGGTGGCATCCTCGTCGGCCACTTCGGCGTAATACGAATGGACAAAGGCAAAATGCCGCCCGGGCTCAAGCCCGGCCATCAGCCGCATCTCTGCCGGCGTTTGGACATAATTCCAGCCCATATGCGGAATCGTCCGGCCCGGCGGAATCGGCACCACGCTGCCGCCGATCCACCCCAGGCATGGTGTAACGCCCATCTCGTGGCTTTGCGCGAACAATAGCTGAAACCCCAGACAGATCCCCAAAAGCGGCGTACCGCTGCGGACCGCCTCGTCGATCGCCCCGGCAAACGGCGCCAGCTTTCGCATCGCATATCCACAGGCCCCCACCCCCGGCAGAATCAGTCCCGAAGCCCGTCGAAAATCGGCAGGATCGCAGCTTACAGCCACATCCGCCCCGATAAACCGCAGCGCATTGGTCACACTCCGGATATTTCCTGCACCATAGTCAATGGTTACCAGCATAAATTAAACTCATATAAGCATAAGATTTTCTAAACCTTAAGGCATTATACATACGGTGCGGTATTGTCAAGTGATAAATTGATCGCATAGGAATTTTGTATTCGCAGCACGGGCCGCCAAGTCTGCTATGCGATACTTTATGTCAAAGGTCGGCTGGGGTTTGATCTTTCGCAATCGGTACAGCCTTGCGTAAGTTGGCAAAGTACAGCCAGCGGGAGAGGACGGGCTGTTTGAGGATGGCTGCAGCGGCCCGGGCGTACCAGGCCAGCGGCTGCTGATAGTCGGCGATGCGCTGCTGCAGGGCGGCGTCGTCGCCGATGCGGTCGGTTTTGAAATCGACGACGATCAGGCCCGCATCGGTCGGGATGATCAGATCGACAATGCCCTGGACAATCACGGTTTCGCCGGCCGCCTGGGCGCCCAATTCGGTTGCGTCGATGCCGAGGGTAAAGGGCCACTCGCGCAGCACGACATTGCCGGCTGCCAGCGCCGCCTGTCCCGGCTCGGTGTCAAAGAATGCCGCGATGTCTGCTGTGTGAACGTGCTCGGCCACAGCCGGTGCGATCAGGCCGTTTCGGACGAGCGTTTCAAGTGTTGCGGCGACCGCTTCCGGCGTGACACCCCGGCCCAGCGGCAGACACTCAAATACCCGGTGCGCCGCCGAGCCGGCCAGCCGTCGCAAAACGCCCTTGTCCGAGGCCGGCTGGGCCTGTACCGCCGCCGGGGCCGCGTCGAATGCACCGGCCAGATCCGGCGCGGAGAACTCATCGTCCCGATGGGTCAGCGTGCTGACCGAGTACTTGGCACTGATGCGGGTTTGCGGCTCAAAGCGATACGGCTCGGTCAGCGCGGTTTCCAGTTGGGCGTATGCAGAGGCGAGCGTTTTTTCCTGTTCCGGTGATAAGGCCGGCCGGTCGGTCATGCTTTTGAGCGAGCGCTTGCTCTGCAGCAGCTCGGCGGTCAAGGCATCCAGTTGCCCCCGATCTATCCGGCTGGCCTCAAAGAGGCCGCTGTGTTCAGAACGACCCTCAAGCCCGGTCGCATAAAGTTTGTGCAGCGCGGCCTCATGGGCCAGCGCCGCCAGGATCCAATCGAGCGGACATTTTGCTTGCCGTATCTTCCAGTCGTCGACAGCCTGCGGCATCAGTGCGCTTTCGATCAGGGCGGCGCGGCATTTTGTCTCTTTCTGCGAGCCGGTCAGCACCAGCTTTTCACGTGCCCGGGTCAGCAGCACATACAAAATTCGCATCTCCTCGGCGATGCTCTGCCGGGCTTTGCGCTCAGCCAATACCTGGTGCGCCAGTGAGCTGAGGCGAAGGCGCCCGCCTGCGACGGCCGCCTGCAGGCCGAGTGTCTGCTCGTCGATCAGACACTCGCCGCGCTGATCGGCGGTGTTAAAGGGGGTGTTCAATTCCGCCGCGAAGACCACCGGAAACTCCAGCCCCTTGCTCTTGTGCACACTCATAATCCGCACGGCGTTTTCGAGACTGTCCGGCTGGCCCGGCGCCCAGTCGCGATCTTCGTCGCGCAGCGTTTCGAGAAACTCCACAAACCGCGCCAGGGCCATCCCGGGCCGGGAGGTGCGAAAGTGCTCAAACTGGATTGCCCGGTCGTGCAGCTTGAGCAGGTTGGCCCGCCGCACCGAGCCGTTGGGCAGCGCCGCGTAAAACGCCACCAGCCCCGTCCGGCGAAACACCTCATCCAGCAGCGCCGCCAAACTGCCGCGCTGGGCCTGCTGTCGCCACTGCTCAAGTTGCTCAAGCACCTCGCAAAGCCGCTGCCGCAGCGCCGCGTCCGGGCCGTTGGCGGCATAGTGCAGGACGGCCTGGTAATACGGCATGCGGTCTTTGCCGGGCTGGGCGGCAAACAGGCGTATCTCGGCCAGTTGCGTATCGCTGAGGCCGAACAGCGGGCTGCGCAGCGTCGCGGCCAGCTCCACATCGCCGTCGGGATTGTCCAGCGTCTTGAGCAGGCTCAGGCAGTCGCTGATCTCGGTGGTCTCGAAGTAGCCGCACGCGCTCTGGGCGTTGACCGGAATCTGCGCCAGCCGCAAAATCTCCACATACGTATTGGCCTTGAACGACAGCGACCGCATTAAGATCACAATATCGCCGTATTGCACATCCCGATAGCCTCCGGTCGCGCGGTCGTAGACCTGAAACTCCGCCGGGTCGCCGTCGGCACCGACCATCTGTCGAATCCGCCGGGCGATAAAGGCCGCCTGCCGCTGGGCCGCGTCGATCAGTTCCGGCGACACACCCGCGGCGCCGCTGCCGGCATCGCCGTCGTTGTCGTTGTCTGCTTGGCCGGTCGGGTCGGTATCCTCATCCAGCATGATCCATTCGACCGGATGAGCCGAGGTGCCTTTGGCCGCAAAGGGAGCATACTCAAATTCGGCCTTGAGCGCTGCCCGCCGGTCGTAGGGCATCCCGGCGGCGGTCTCGGTCATGATCCGCCCGAAGAGTGTGTTGACAAAGTCCAACACCTCGCGTCGTGAGCGGAAGTTCTCGGCCATATCCACCCGCAGGGGTT
>PXAQ01000022.1 GCA_003567095.1 Phycisphaerae bacterium | reverse complement strand
TGTAAAACCTCTTTTTCTCATTGCAAATCTCCTTTCCGCATTTAATCGGCCAAAACGGTCGCCTTCGGTCTATTTTACCTTATTAGTGCGGGCGGCTCCCACGCAGAGCCTGTTATCGCAACTTGGCCGAAATTTTGCACGGAAATTTTTCCGACCGAAGACGTTTTCTGAACATAAGTTTGACGGTACCCCATAGACACAGGCACCCAAAGCGGATAACGATAATGGTCGACCGAGGAAAAGCTTCGCTAATGAATAACGCATAACGAATATAATAGCACTACTGCATATATAAAAAACAAACCGCGACAGCCATCTTCACTTCGACCTCGCCTTTTCCACTATTCAAAATAGCAAAGTCCGATAGTGGTGTCAAGAAAAATACCTAAAAAATCTTTGTCTTGAATTTTTTTTTTTTTTGGCTACTTTACACCCTTGAGAAATCACGAGCACTTAATACATAAGGGGACCATGGATATCCAAAATGAAAAAGACAGACTCGCGCCCAGGCTGGACCAGATCGGCCAGTCGCATCTATTGAAATTCTGCGATAAACTGGATCAGAAGAGGCATGAACGCTTGCTGGTTGAGCTTGAAGGGCTGGATTTTTCGCATATTCCGGCGTGGGTTCAGGAGTATGTGACCAATGATTCGCCGGGGGCTGTGCCGACAGAATTTGAGCCGGCGCCGTCGTATCCGGCTGAGCCCCATACCGCCGACGAGCGGGAAAAATACGCCCGGGCACGCCAAACGGGCCAGTCGCTGATTGCCGCGGGCAAGGTGGCCGGGTTCGTGGTCGCCGGCGGACAGGGCACACGGCTGGGCTTTGACGGGCCCAAGGGCGATTTTCCGATCAGTCCGATCAAGAAAAGGACGCTGTTTCGGCTTTTTGCCGAGTCGCTGCTGGCCGCGTCGGAAAAATACGGCGTCACGATACCCTGGTATGTGATGACCAGCCCGCTCAATCACGCCGCGACGGTGGAGATTTTCGAGTCGGCCGGCTTTTTCGGACTGGACAAAAAAGATGTCTTTCTGTTTCAACAGGGCACGATGCCGAATTTTGACTTTGACGGCAAGATCCTGCTGGCCGCCAAGGACAAAATCGCCTCCAGCCCCGACGGCCACGGCGGCAGCCTCAAGGCCCTGTTCAAAAGCGGGGCTATTGCCGACATGCGGCGTCGCGGCATCGACTACATCAGCTACTGGCAGGTGGACAACCCCTTGGTGCATCTCGTCGATCCGCTGTTTATCGGACTGCACGCGATGGACAAGTCCGAGATGAGCTCCAAGGCCCTGATCAAGGCCGACCCGCTGGAGAAAGTGGGCAATTTCTGCCTGGTGGATGGGAACGTGACCGTCATCGAATACAGTGATTTGCCTGAGGAGCAGGCCCTGGCCCGCAACGATGATGGTTCGCTGGCCTTTGAGCTGGGCTCGATCGGGATTCATATGATCGACGTGGCGTTTGTCGAAAAGCTCAACCAGGGCGATGATTTTGCCCTGCCGCTGCACCGGGCGGTTAAAAAGATCCCGCATATCGACGCCGCAGGCAATCCCGTCCAGCCGGACGCCCCCAACGGCGTCAAGCTGGAGACATTCGTCTTTGACGCCCTGCCGATGGCCGCCCATGCGATGATCCTGCAGACACATCGGGCCGAGGAATTCGCCCCGGTCAAAAACGCCTCCGGCGCCGACAGCCCGGAGGTGACCCGGCAGATGATGATTGAGCGGGCGGCCCGCTGGCTCGATCAGGCCGGCGTGAAAGTGCCCCGCACTGCCGGCGGCGAACCGGATTGTGTGCTGGAAATTGCACCCGGCTTTGCCCTCTGCGCCGAGGACGTCAAGACCAAAGCCGATGCCGTGCCGCCCATCAAGCCCGGCGATACGCGCGTGCTTGAATAGCGGATCAACCGCCCGGCCTGTCTAACTGGCGATGGGCCGGGGATGGATAAGCCGTTGGTGATAGGTTTTGGGTGGGCACGGCCCTATCGTGGTGTGCTGGGATCGGTTCGGCTGCTGGGCACTGCGCCTCTGGGCAGGCCTATGGCCGCACGTCGGTGGTGGCCTGGAACTGCTCGACGAGACGGCAATGCTCGACGCCGATGCGCACCATTACCGTCTCGGGCGATTCGATAAACGCTTTAAGGTTGGGATGTTTTTTCAGATAGGCCCAGGCATACGATTCACGCAGGTCGCCGGAGACTATCTCGGCGCGGCCCAGAACGGTCACAGCCACGCCCTGCTGACAATCCTGCGGACTGTTTGAGCGATCATCGACCAACAGGGCGACTCGGCCGTCGGCGGAGAGATTGGCGGTTTTCTGCGTGTTTCGGGGCGTTGCAAAGTAGATGGTTTTAAGGTCAGGCTCGGCATAAAACGCCACCAGCCCGGCATACGGCCAGCCGTCTGTGCTGGTACAGAGCACACCAAATCGCTGGGCCTCCAGCAACGCGCCAATTCGATCAAAAGCAGTCTTGTCCACAGGTTTACGCCTCCCTGCTCAAAACACGACCGGCCTCGGCCTGTCGGCAGGCCGAGGGCGCCGTGTCAATTCGACAACGTTTAAAACCCGTAGACCTGACGCAACTGCTCTTCGGTCGGCCGGGACGGATAGCGCTCACCGCGCGGGCCGATGTAGGCCGGACCGTCTTTGACCAGCCGCACCGGGATCTGAGAACCGTTGCTGTTGGTGATCCAGATGGTCTCGACGTTGGCTTCAGCCCGGATAGCGGCCATTTCATCACGCTGGCGGGACTTGTCCTGTTCGTTGCCGATCATGTAGCCCGTGCCAGCGCCGACACCTGCGCCGATCAGCGTGGACTGCGTGTCGCGACCGATCAACTGACCCGCTCCGGCACCGACTGCCGAGCCGATCAGGGCCGATCGCTGTGCTTCGCTCTCGCAGCCGGAAAGCAGCATCGCACCCAATCCGACCGAAAAGATCAACAATCCTGCCAAGATTTTACGTTTCATTGTACCATCCCTTTCATATTAGAGTTTTTTTCGCTGTTTATCTTACTATACTCAGCACTTTCGTCATAGGTTCTTCTATTGTAAAATACGCTCTGCAGACTATAATAATTGCATTAATTGGAAATACAATCTTAATTTTCAGGAGATTCCGGATGAAATCACGCCTTATCATTAACGGTGCCGCAGGACGGATGGGAAAACGCATTGTCGCTTTGGCAAGCGAAGACGCTGAATTTTCACTTATTGGGGCCATTGAATGCCCTGATCATCCTGATATAAGCAAGGATGCCGGCAGCTTGGCGGGGATCGAACCTCTCAATCTGCCGGTGGACAGCACCATGCCCGCCGCGGCCGATGTGATGATCGATTTTTCGCTGCCCCAGGCCGCCGAGGCGAGCATTGACCACTGCCGAGACAACGGCATCGCGCTGGTGATGGGCACGACGGGCCTGTCTGTGGCCCAGCGTGAGTACTTGGCCGGGGCCGCACACAAGATCGCGATCGTCCAGGCGACCAATATGAGCATGGGGATGAACCTGCTTTTCGCGCTGGTCGGCAAGGTCGCCAAATCGCTCGGCGCCGCCTACGACATTGAAATCATCGAGGCCCATCATCGCTTCAAAAAAGACGCCCCCAGCGGCTCGGCCCTGTCGCTGGCCGAGGCCGTCTGCCAGGAAACCGGCCGCCCCTGTCCCGAAAGCCTTACCCACGGCCGCGCCGGCGGCGAAGTACCGCGAAAAGAAGGCGAAATCGGAATGCACGCCATCCGAGCCGGCGATATTATCGGACAACACACAGTCCTTTACAGCACGCTCGGCGAGACGGTCACCCTCAGCCACAACGCGCACACCCGTGATACGTTTGTCCGCGGCGCGCTGCGTGCGGCCACATGGGTCACCGCCCAAAAACCGGGCCTGTACACGATGAAAGACGTCCTTGGATTGGGATGAGTACAGGAACGCGTCAACACCACCGCCGGCGGCCTTCAATCACGGTGCGGTTGCGTGCTGCACGAAGGTTGCGGCCTGTTCATAGGCGTTCAGCAGTGCGTCAATGGCCGAGACCAGCTCGCCCACAGCGGCGTCGAGCTGTCTCTGGTCAACTTCTTGCAACTCGACAAGACGGTCAATGGCCCTGTCGAGCCGGCGGTCCAGCGTCCGCCTGTACGACTCATATTCCCGCTGAATCTGCAGTTGCTCGACAACCTGCTCAAGATTGTAAATCGCATTTTGGATCTGGGCAAGCTGCTGCTGGCCTTGAGTGAAATATATCTGCCGCTGCTGTTCGGGGGTTTCGGCGTCGAACCGAGCATCAGGCTGTTGATGTTGCTCCGGCGGCGGCTGATACACCGGCTGCTCAGGGAGCCGTTGCTGCTCTTGGCAGCCGAACAAAAACGCCACGCCCAATACCGGCATTAACACGACCCACTTACTCATAAATACTCCTGTCAGAAACCGCTTCGTACATATCACGACAAACTGCCGGCCATTTGACAGACAAATGGCCGGCATCATTACATACTATTCGTTTTTGCAGGGCTGTTGTTCGCCTAGAGATCAAGGTCCGGGAAGTCGTCAAAGTCGTCCGGGGCCTCTTGGGGGATCGTCGGCGGGTCCTCCGGCGGAGGGGGAAGGTCCGGTTCGTCATTGCAGCCGGACAAGGTCACAAAACCGGCAACCAACAGCGGTAAAAGAAGTACGGCTAACCATTTGTACATGCGCATGACTCTTCTCCTAAAAAAAATAACAACACATTTACAATGCATTCGAGATCAACGGCGAGTTTTCCGCTACCCTATCAACATCGGTCATGTGGGTTTGCTACGTTCAGCCGATAACGACGTTCAGATAAACTAAAGCTTTTGTAGAGGCAAAATAGTTTCATCTAAACACCGTACCAATCGTTTTTTGCCGATTCGTCTTCCACAACTGCTGCACAAGTCGCTTGCATTTGTGACATACCTGTGACATACTTTAACGGCGGTTTTTGTCATACGACAAATCGTATAATAAACGAAACTATTCCCTTTTTATGGAGATGTCAATGGGTTTTTTCACAAAAACTGTCCAATATCTCAAAGACCATATGAGCAAAACCCGCACGCGGATCTCCTCGAGCCTGGCCGCGGTGCTGCCGATGGGGCGTAAGATTGACGATGAGCTGCTGGAGGATCTGGAGGCGACGCTCATCAGTGATGATATCGGCGTCGAAACCACCGAGCGGCTGATTGAGGACCTGCGCGCTGCCTGGAAGGGCGGCCAAATTGCCCAGAGCGACGATATTATCCCATTTCTCAAGACAAAGATGAAATCCTACTGGCCCGACCGGGATCGTCAGTTGAACGTCGCCGAGTCCGGCCCGACGGTCATCCTGGTCGCCGGGATCAATGGCTCGGGCAAGACCACCAGCATCGCCAAGCTGGCCGGCAACCTGCACAACAACGGCAAAAACGTCATCGTCGCCGCCTGCGATACCTTCCGGGCCGCGGCGGTTGAGCAGCTTTCCATCTGGGCCGAGCGCACCGGCGTGCAGATCGTCAAGCACAAATCCGGCGCCGACCCGGCGGCGGTGGCCTTTGACGCCTGCCGGGCGGCGGTCTCGCGCGAGGCGGATTTCTTGATTGTTGACACGGCAGGCCGCCTGCATACGCAAAAGCATCTGATGGAGGAGCTGAGCAAGATTCGCAACGTAGTGGCCAAGCAGATTCCCGATGCGCCCCATGAAGTGCTGCTGGTGATCGACGCCACAACCGGCCAGAACGCTATCATGCAGGCCAAAATCT
>PXAQ01000093.1 GCA_003567095.1 Phycisphaerae bacterium | reverse complement strand
TGTTCTCATAAGCCTGTTCCTTTCGTGTTTTGGTTGACACTTAAATTGTAAAGGCAACAGGCTTTTTTTACGATTTCTTTTGCTCAACTTTCCAGAAAATCTTTTCCGCAACAGGAACTAATTATCAAAAACCGACGGGCGGTCTCTGTAAGGCTGAATGGGTTCACTTCCAGTCTTTGGTCTGTTATGGTTGCCGGGATACCGGTTATTATAACTGTCCATCCACGTAATCGCTGCGGCCTCGCTCATCAGGGCGACGGGGCTGTGGAGGTGGTCGTGGCGGTAATGGTGGTTCTGGATTCCCGCCTGCGCGGGAATGACAGAGGACGCGGGAATGACAGAAAGAAGAGGTTCTTCGATGGTGTTGCTGGCAACGTAGCGGCTGCCGAAGGCCGCGGGGTCATAGGTCAGCGGGTTGCCGCCCACGGCCGTGTAGCGATTGGTGATATTCGGCGTGTCGGTGTCATACACCTGATCAGCCCCGCTTCGCAGGTTCACGGTCGTGCAATTGCCCAAATCGTCCATCCCAAACACCTCGCCTTCACTTAGTACCCCCACCCGATACTCGGCCTCGGTCAGCCGTTCCAGAGGATCGTAGCTAAAGGCATTATACGGGGTGTTTTGCCGATGGTCAAAGGAAATATTTTCGATATTGTTTGAATTGGCGACAGGGATAGCCTGTAATGTCGGATTTGTCGGGAGGGGCAGCGGCAGCATTGATAGTGGGGACAGGGAGTTTTTTTCAGTTCGCGGTTAATGCGTGCCCGCCGGTTTCCGATATATCATCACGGCCGTGCCGCGGCCGATTGAACGACTCACGAGCTTAACCGATACGGATAGAATCGCGATAATGAATACGGACAAGACTAAACCGACGTGCCGGGCCGCCTGCAGCGGTTCGACGGGCCAGAGCTGTCGGCTGGATGTGGTCACGCCTTTGGCCAAGAAGATCAATTGCCTGGATGTCAAGCGCATCGCCGACATCTGCGTCAACGAGATCCCGCAGTTGGTCGGGGCCAAGCTGGCGTCGTTGTATATTCTCGACGAGAACAGCGATATCCTGCATCTTGAGAAGAACAACCACCCGTTTTTGATCAACAACATTGTCTCGCTGAACCAGAATCCGCCCTCGCCGATGGTTGCGGCGGTCCGCAGCCGGGAACTGCTGATCATTGACGACGTGGAGACGCACAAAACACCGACGATTCCAAAGACCCGGCGGGCGTTTTCGCGCAACTACCGCACCAAAAGCTGCATCATTGCCCCGCTGATCTGCCACGGGCGGGTAGTGGGCGTGCTGAATTTGAGCGACAAGGCCGACCGGAGCAATTTTAACGAAGAGGAGATCGCCATCGTCGAGCTGTTTCGCCAGCTTGTGGGCGCCTCGATCGGCAATATCAAGCTGTTTGAAAAAACCCAGCGGCAGGCCAAGACCGACGGGCTGACGGGGATGCTCAACCACCGAACCTTTTATGAGACGCTGGAGGCTGAGCTACGGAGGGCGCAGCGCTACGGCGGACGGCTGTCAATCATTATGGCCGATGTGGATAACCTCAAGCCCATCAACGACAATCACGGCCACCGGGCCGGGGATATGGCGATCAAGCAGATCGCCCGCCGGATCGGTGCCTGCATTCGGCAGATCGATGTGGCCGCCCGCTACGGAGGGGACGAGTTTGCCATTATCCTGCCGAACACCGTGCTGGCCGATGCCTCTGTGGTGGCCGAGCGCATGGTCAAAATGGTCAAAAGCACCCCGTTGATTTGGGAACAGAACAAAATCGACCTGTCCATCAGCGTTGGGGTCGGACAGCACAGCGGCGAAAACGGCGCCGTGGACGTCGCCCGCGCTACCGATGAGGCGCTGTATGCCGCCAAGCAGGCGGGCAAGGGCTGTGTGTCCATCTTCGAGCCAACCGCCGGCATGATCCAGTAGCACTTTGCCTGGTCGGATGTCTGGGGGGCCTGCGTACACCAGGGGGCAACGGGTGTATAGTCCGTGTCGCGGCTGTATGGAATGCAGACACCGTATCGGGTTCATGCAAGCCTCCGCCCGCCGAAAAACCCCACTAATTGCCCTGTAAACCCCGATAAAAGACGACATCGCGCATATCTGTCGGAAATGGCACATTGTTTGCTCACACATCGGTGAACACATAGTGCGCGTTGGCCGCCAGGGCCTACAGACCTGACAGGATCGTATGAGCGACAAAAAGGACAACAAAACCCGGAAAAAAAGCAGCGACGTGCCGAATCTTTCGGAGCTGTTCGGCGACCCTGCCGCGATGGACGTCACCGCGCAGGATGTCTTCGCGGGCGGTCTGTCAAGCCTCACGCCGGACGACACCGCCGGCCCGGCGGCCCGCCCATCCCGACAGCGTCCGTCGTCCAATGCTACCCCGTCTTTTCGGCTGACCCAGTTGATCCTGGTGGTCAATATGGTTGCCCTGACCGGTATTATTATCTATCTGGTGCGTCGTCCGGCCGATGGACTCAGCACCGGCCAGCAGGCCCCTGTCGAGCCCGCCCCCGCGGCCGCACCGGTCGCGCCGGACGACACGTCCGACCCGGGGGCGTTGCTCAAAACCCTCACCCTGCCGGACCGCACGACCGAGGCGCTGGACGAGGCGATCTCGCTGCAGACCGCCGAGAGGCTGTACGCCGCCGGCGATTATCTCAAGGCTGCCTATGTCTATGAGCGGCTGCGAGACAATATCAGCCCGCGAACCGAGCGGCACGAGGCACTGGCCGACTGGCTGACCCTTCAAATGGCGCTGTGTCTGCAAAAAACCCAACAGCAGGAGTTGATGGGCCAGTTGTTTACCCGGGCACTGAACAGCCGCTCGCCGGTGGTTCGGGCGCTGACCCATTACAATCTCGGATTCATCCAGCATCAAAACCGCAATTACCTCCAGTCCCGCCGGCACGCCTATCAGGCCCTGGCGCTGCTGAGGACCATCGAGAGCTATATGCCGCCGACGCTGGAGGCGGACTGTTACTTCCTGGCCGCCGAATCACTGACTCGTCACCTGAGACGGCTCAGCAATACCGGCGATGACCTGCCGGGCACGTCATGGTCGGATGCGCAGCCGATCTATTCGCTGCCGATTACCGATCAGCAGCAGTTGTCGCATTTGCTGACTGAAGGGGCCGACCGCCTGAGCGAGGCGTCTCTGGGGCCGATCGTCACCTATGATGCCCAGCGTCCCGTCGGGGCGCAATGGTCGGCCTTTTCGCTGGACGGGCCGCTGGCACAGCTTTTGTGGCAATTTGCCTCCGAGGCCAATATTAATTTGAATGTCGGCGGCTTGTCGTCCCTGATGCGCCGCCACAAGACCACCGTTTATCTGCCGCGGGTGGACCGCAGCCACCTGGCCGAGGTCGCCGTGGGCAGCGCCGGGCTGATATGGCAATTTGACGGCCAGCGGGCCCAAGTCTATGATCCCGGGGCCTTTGACGAGTCGGATGCCTTGAAGTCGGTGCTGATCCAGGAAGCGATAGCCCAATGGCAGCGTTTTGTGCTGCGGTATCGCGGCGACCATCGAGCGCCCAACGCGCACTATGCCCTGGGCAGTCTGTACGCGATGGGCGATGAGCCGACACTGGCCCTGGGCGAGTACAGGCTGTTGTCAACGCGGCACGCCGACAACCCACTGGCGGCTTACGGGCTGCTGGGCGCGAGCAAGATCAAGACCAATCTTCGCGATTATGCCGGGGCTAAGAGCGATTTGAACGATCTGCTCAGTCAGTATCCCAATTCCAAAATCACCGACCAGGCGATGCTCTACCTGGCCGAGGCCACGATGGAGAACGGCAGCTACGCCGAGGCGGCCGAGATGTTTCGCCGGGTCCATCACCTGGACATCAGCCGCCGGGCGCGTCGCCAATCGGCGTTTGGCCTGGGCAAATGCGCCTACAAACAGGGACGCTTCAATGAGGCCGCCGAATGGCTGAGCGAAGCGGTTACGCTGATCGACGACCAAGGTGATCCGATGATGGTCTCGGCCTGCTTGATGCTGGGCCGGTCGCTGATCCAGACCGGCCATTACGACCAGGCCGCCCGGATTTTGCAAACGGCGTTGGGAAGCGAGCTGAGCAATCGGGAGTATGTCCGCATTGCCCTGAACCTGGTCGAGGCCGAGCTGCAGCGGGAGCAGTACGTTGCGGCCCTGAATATCCTCGAGCGCATCCCTGAAGCGCGGCTCAGCCAGGACGACGCGGTGGCGGTGATGATTGCCCGAGCGCGTCTGTATCGCAGGATCGATGTGCCGACGCCGGCGATTTCACTGCTGCGCCGCAAGATCGAGTTCGTGGCCGAGTCGCGGTTGCGCGCGAAACTATCGCTGGAGCTGGCCGAGTGCTATCTTCAAAATGGCGAACGGACACCGGCGCGACGCGTTCTGAATGAGGCGATGACGAATCTGCCGACCGGCCGGGATGCGCAGCGGGCCGCGTATCTGCTGGCGCGCATCGCGCACGAGAATCAACGCCCGGAGCTGGCCGAATCACTCTGCCTGGATGCCTTGACGCTGGATGCCGGCGATGAGGCTCAGCGTCGGGATATCTATAACTTGCTGGGACGAATTTACACGGAACAAAACGCCTATGATCGCGCGGCGATGGCTTATGCCGGGATGCTGGAGCCGTAGGACGACATCATGAAGCATCGACAATTACACTTTTGTTTGGGGGTATGCTGTTTGACAGCAGTCATGGCAGCGGCCGCAGCGCCGGACCCGAATGACGTCTTTGCGCAGTCGCGCAGCATGCGGCGACAGTTTGCCAGACACAGCGTTTCGGCGGTCTCGCAATCGGATATGCAGCAGACCGACCAGACCCTGTCGGAGTTGATCGAGCAGGTGCTCTCGCTGCAGCCGCCGGTGACCGCCGATGCAGCGCAATCAAGTCCATCCGGCGACCGACCGGCCGCAAAAGCCACCCCGCACACCAGCGAACAGCAGGATGAGACAACAAAAACGCAATCGCTCGCGGCCGATGAGGTGACGGCAAAGAAAGCGGACACCGAAGCCGAACGGACAGCGCGCCTGGTAAAACTGCTCAGTGCGATGGATGATCCTGAAACGGTGCCGCATCCGATGGAGCTGGCCGATAGTCTCTACAAAGCCGGCAAGCCGGATCTGGCCGTACGGTACTATGAGACGGCGCTAAAGAACACCTGCCCGTCCGAACCCGAGACGTCGCGCCGGGCATGGCTGCTGTTTCAACTGGGCAATTGCCTGCGCCGCAGCGACCCGCCGCGCGCCGAATCGTTCTATGAGCAATTGATCCAGACCGCTCCGGGCTCGCCCTGGACACCGGCAGCACAAGCGCGTATCAGTATGCTCAACTGGCTGGAAACACACGCATCACAGATCGAGGAAAAATCAGCAGTACGGAGCGCAAATGACTAACGGAACCTATTACAATGTACTAATGCTTGAGCCGGACTCGCGGCAGGTTCGAGATGCGCTGGCGCTGCTGGCGCGGCGCAATCTGCGCGGCACGGTGGCGACCACCGCCCGCGCAGCCCGGACGTTTTTGGAGAAGTACCGATGGCATCTGGTCTTTATCAGCGGCGACTTTCCGGTTGATGCCGGCGACAACCGGGCCGATCTGTTAACCCTGCTGCGAACCGAACAGCCCGAGGTGCCGGTTGTGATGCTCTGCGACGGGCGTACCTCCAAGGCCGCGGTGGCAGGGTTGCGAGCCGGTTGCGTCGATGTGCTCGATAAGCCGCTGCAGGCCGAGATGGTCGA
>PXAQ01000086.1 GCA_003567095.1 Phycisphaerae bacterium | reverse complement strand
GTTCAGGTTCACCCAACTGCTCAGCCAGAACACCCAGCCGGTAGTTAATGATATCCGAGCCGGGGTATCGCTGCCGGGCCTGCTGGAATGCCTGGTAAGCCTGTTGTCGGAACGCTTGCTGTTGCGCGGCATCGTCGGCCTGTGCGGCTTTGGCCAGAAAAATGTCGCCCAGCAAACGCCGCGGTCGCGGATCGGCCGGGTGGCGGGCCATGGCAATCTCGGCAAACTGGCCTGCCATTTCCAGCGGCGTGAGCGTCTCGGCGGTCCTGTTTGATTCGAAATGCCCGTGCAGCAGGCGTGCCGCAAACTGTGCCGCTTTAGGCGAGAGCCGGTCGGCAGCAACCGCTTGGCTCAGCGTTGCGCCGGTCTTTTCAAAACCGGCCGCGTTGACGGCCTGATATATCAACACCCCGCGCCGTACCGGCGGCCGGACAACAAACAGGCCCACCCCTCCTGCTGTCGCCAGCGTCAACAGCAGCACGGCCCACCGGCGCCGCGGCGCCGACAACGGAATCTCTAGAATGTCGCTGTTTTCGGCGTGCATATCAACCAGCGCCAGAGACGCGGCGATTGTCAGCCAGAAAAACGTCCACACCCCCGGCTCGAACAACGCAAAGTCCACCAGGTTATGCAGCAAGACCGCTGCCACCCCACAGCCCAACGCAACGATCAAGGCCAGATTGGCCCGATGTGTCGAGGCGTCGCCTGCCCCGGCACGCCGCAGCAGCCCAAAGACCACTGCGATGATCGCTGCGGGGATCACGATCAGTAGCAAAAACGCCGCCGCCCATTCCGCAGCCGAATGATCCTGAACAGGCAAATGCAGCAACCCCGGCCGGATCAGCAGCATGGCCGCCGAGACCACCCCGAGCAGTGCCAACCAAAGATACCGCTCGTGATAAGGCCGGACGTTGGCCAAATCCAAATCGCCGCCACCGCTGGCGGCAGGCATAGCCCACCCTAAGGGAGCAAATAATCGTCCCAACGGGCGCAGCAGCGCAAAGGCCATCGCCGCCAGGCCGAGCAGGCCGTACGTGCACAACAGCGAAAATATCCAGTTATGCGGGTCGCCGATGGTCTCCGGGGCGGCGGGAATTTTGTGGGTCAAATAATGGGCCGCGTAGTTGCCGCCGCCGACGCCGAGCAGTGGAGATTCCCGAAACATCTCGACCGACGAAACCCAATACTGCCAGCGCACGAGCATCGAGTTGCCGCCGGGCAGACGGCCGTGCCGAGTGCCGTAGACAATCATCGCCGCCGCCGCGGCCAGCGCAAAGACCACCAGCCCGGCTACAATGCCGCGGCGCCACGCCCAAAGCGTTTTGCCGCACAGCAGGCACACCGTCAGAATCGGCGCAAAGACAAGCAGCGCACCGATGGCCCCTTTGCTTTGGGTCATCAGCAGCCCGGCCAGCGCAATGGTCGTTGCCAGCGCGATGCAGACCCCCGCCGCCAGTGTCTCCTGACGTTTTGTCTTCCCAGAAGCGGATTTGTCGTCATCAACTGCGCGTTTGGCGCCGAAGGCCTCAACGCACAGCCCCGCACCGGAAAACACTGCCAGCAATAAAAACGACCCTGTGGAGTTGCTCGTCGTCAAAAAGCCCGATACATCGCGCCCGTACAGCCGATGCTCATAATGCCAGTGGGACATACTGCCCGGCTCGATGCCAAGCGCTTCAAGGAAAGTCTCCGGGTCGCGCTCGTACTCAGCAATGAGCACCTCACTTGAGGCAGTCATCTTATCGTAACAGGCATACGTCGTAGCCGCCCCAACTGCCAGCAGCAGCCATAAAAACAGGCGCACCTTTTCTCTCGTGTCAAAAAGCTGGATGGCCAGAATGGCCGCGACCGGGCCGGACAGCAACACCGCCCAGTCGGTCAGGGCCGCCCGTTTATCCGAGGCAAAAAACACCCCCGTCAGCCCAACCGCACAAAACAGCGTTACCGGCTTGGCAATCCAGGTTCGCCGCCAGCGCAGCCGACCGGCCACGGCGGCAAGGATCAACCACGCCGCCAGCGCCGCCCAGAAGACAAATGACATCAGCAGGCTGATTGCCTCATTGCTCAACAGCTCCGCCTGCATCGGCGGCTCAACGTGCGGCGTTTCAATGAACGTCACCCGCAGCGCCGCGGCCGCCAGCAGCACCACCAGCAGCCCCTGATCGGCGGCGTTGAGCCAGGCCGGCTTAACTGTCGAGTGTGTGCTGTGTTTTTTATTGTGCGTTTTTTTTTGTCTCAACGTGTCGATCCATTGCTGTTGACAGCGGAGCTGGCCTCGAGAATCCCGACAATGACCAAAATCAGCACCGTCTGGACGAAGACCAGCACCGCCCCTGCCAGGCTGGCTTCTTGGAGAATAATGCCGCCCAGACCGGTACACAGCGTCGCCAGGTACAAGGTCAGCGCCACATGCCGGTCGGACAGGCCCCGCCGCTTGAGCCGGTGTGAAAAATGCTGCGTATCGCCGACAAACGGGCTTCTGCCCTGCTTAAGCCGCAGGAACGTCACCGTGACAAAGTCGTACAGCGGCACGGCCATCACCACCACAGGCATAAACACCGAATAAAGCGGCGTGCCAAGGGTCGGGTCATAATAGGTCGTTCTCGCCGTCAGCAAGGCCACGAAAAAACCGACCACCATCGAACCGGCATCGCCCATAAAAATACTTGCCGGCGGAAAATTGAACACCAGAAACCCCAGCAAAGCCCCCAGGAAAACAAGACCCATTGCGGCGACAAAAAACTGCCCGCTGCGCATCGCCGCGGCCATCAGCACCCCGGTGGCGATGGCCGCGATACCGGCACTCAGGCCGTCCATATTATCCAGAAAATTGAATACGTTTATTATGAGTACGATCCAAAACACCGAAAGGATCGCGGTCACAAGATTGCTTTCGATAAATAACGTAATCCGCACATCAGCCCATACCACCGCCGCAAAGGCCGCGGCCAACTGCACCGTCAGCTTGAAAAACGGCCCCAAATGCTTGATGTCGTCCCACAATCCCATCAGGTGAAGCGCCAGGGCCACGCCCAGCACCACCATCAGTTGGGGCATCCTGGAAATAAATCCCTCGGTGTGCTCCAGCAGACTCGGCGAGAGCCACCCGTCCAGGTATCCCGGCGCAACGACAAATCGCACCGCCGCCGCCCCGGCCAGGATAAAGATCGCCAGTGTCCAGAAAATGGCCGCCCCGCCGCCCAGTGCGATGACCGAGCGATGATAGCGATCCGCCTGCGGCCGAGCAACAAACGACCGTCGCACCGCTTGCCGCCGCACCACCGCCGTCAGGCCCGCACAGGCCGCCATCGCCGCAACCGGCAGCACAACTGCGGCAAGAATTATCTGTGTCATTGTCGTGTTCCTGTATTAAACAGCCGCGCTTGTTTTATCGGTTCCGCAGGCAGGCCAAGCTGATGCGGATTGCGTCGTAGCTAATGTGGCCGTTGAGCTGCTCAAAAACCGGCTTGATCTTGCTCAGATCGCTGTTTTGGCTCGCTTCGGCGATGCGGTCAAACGTCGGCTCATCGACCCACGGCTGCGGAACGACGATGCGCTCATGTCCGATGTATTCGACCAGGTATTGAAGGGCGGTCGATTCGGCGCGCCGCACCGAGGCAGCGACTTCTTTGAGTGGGCGTTGCCGGGCAAAGAGCTTAAAGGCCGCCTGCCGAGCCCCGCTGCGCACTTGGCCGGTATTGGGCACGTCGGTCGAGTTTGTGGTGTCGCGTTGCAGGTCATGCGTGCGGCAGTAGGAGCTGATCGTGTCCAACACGGCCTGACCGTACTGATCGCACTTCTTTTGGCCGACGCCTTTGACATTCAGCAGCGCCGCCGGCGTCGCGGGGCGCTGTCGAGCCAGGTCGCGCAAGGTCGCGTCACCGAAGATCAGGTAGGCCGGCAGCCGGCTTTTTTTGGCGATTCGGTTGCGAAGCTGACGCAACGCCTCAAACAACCCCCGATCTACGCCTTGCCAGGAGTCGGTGGCGATGCGCGAGACTTTGGCCGGTTTTTCGGCGGCCTTGAACAGGCGCGGCGTAAGCTGACCCCGCAGGACCTGCCAGCCCTTCGGCGTGACCGTCAGGACGTTATACTCGCCGGTCTTTTCGATACAGCCCTGCCCGACAAGCTGTTCGATCCAGTCGCGCACGGCATGTTTGGACCGGTCGCTCAGCAGGCCGTACGTACTTAATGTATCGTGGCCGCTTTCGAGGATGCGCTGATCTTTGGAGCCGAGCAGCACGCGCGCGGTATAACCGGCGCCGAAGCGCTGTTCGAGACGGACAATACACGACAAAATCTTCTGAGCGAGCACAAAGCCGTCGTCCATCGTCTCCAGATGACCCAGACACACATCGCACGCGCCGCAGTTGTCCTTGTCCGGCGTTTGGCCGAAATAGTTCAGGATCGCCCGATGCCGACACAGTCCGCCGGTGCAGTAACTGTACATATCCGACAGCTTGAAAGTGGCGATTCTTTTAGCTTCCTCGGGCATGTCGCGCATCAGAAACTGCCATAGACCGTAATCACCGCCGCCGTAAAACAGGCAGCATTCCGCCTCCAGCCCGTCGCGCCCTGCCCGGCCGCTTTCCTGCTGATAATGCTCCAGCGACTTGGGCATACCGGCGTGAATGACATACCGCACATTTGACTTATCGATGCCCATCCCGAAGGCGATCGTGGCGACGATGATATGCACCTGTTCGGTGATGAAGCGGTCCTGGCTGGCTTTTCGGTCCGCATCGCTCATGCCCGCGTGGTAGGGCGCCGCACAATAGCCCCGCGCGTTGAGCTGCGCACACATCTGGTCGACATCTTTACGCCGCAGGCAATATATCACGCCGGATTCTTCTTTGTGCCGATCCAGTACCTGGCAGACCTGCTGCAAAATCACGGTCCGCGGCTGGGACTTGTACACGAGATTGGGCCGGTCAAACGAGCCGATCAGCAGCCTGGCGTTTCGCAGCCCCAACTGCTCGGCGATGTCGGTTTGCACCTGCTCAGTGGCGGTGGCGGTGTAGGCGGCAACCGGAATATCGGGAAACAGCTTTTTGAGCCGACCGAGCTGGCGGTACTCCGGGCGAAAATCGTGCCCCCACATACTGACGCAATGAGCCTCGTCGATGGCAAAAAAAGAAATGTTCAGGGTTTCCAAAAACTCCGGAAACCCGTTGCTCAGCAACCGCTCGGGCGACAGGTACAACAGTTTCAGCGTGCCGTCGCCAATAGCCGCCATCACGGCCTGCTGGTCGGAGGCCGACTGCGAGCTGTCCAGCCGCCCGGCCAGGACGCCGCACTGAATCAGCCCGTCGACCTGGTCTTTCATCAGGGCAATCAGCGGCGAGACCACCACCGCCAGGCCCGGCAATGTCACCGCGGGGGCCTGAAAACACAGCGACTTGCCCCCGCCGGTCGGCAGCACAACCACCGAATCGCGACCCTCTGCGATACAGGCCATCGCCTCGGCCTGCAGCGGCAGAAACGTCGTGTACCCCCAGTATTGATTCAGCGCCTTGGTAATCGCATCCATCATGATACAGGGCCTTTGGCGATCTTATCGTGCGATCAGTTCATCGAAGCACAACTGCGACCAGGTTTCCATCGTATCCCGCTCGGCGGCCAGCTGCTCCGGCGTCATAAAGGCCATCTGGGTAATCATCTGCTCCCGTTTTTCGACCGCCTCGGCCTCCAGCGTCCACAGATGCACCACGCCCAGATGCACCGACCCGACGGCGTTGGAATCGTCGTTGATCAGCGCGACAATGCG
>PXAQ01000158.1 GCA_003567095.1 Phycisphaerae bacterium | reverse complement strand
CTGCCAATGAGATGCGCTATCTGCAGGAGACAGACGTCCCCTCACCGCGTTCACCACAGCCGCGCATCAAAAAACTCGAAGAATAAAACAACGGAGGGACACCTTAAGGCCTCGGCCCATTCGACAGGCCGGGGCCTTTTTTTTGGTTTCGTGCGTCAAGCGCATTGCCGCTAACCGTAGATGGGCTTTAGCCCATCACGCCCCACTGCAAGATAACGCTCACAACGACGCCACCAGCTCCCGCAGCGCATAGCCATCGACCGGCCGCTGCCACAACGGCCTCGGGTCGTCTTTGTATGTGCCTTTCAATTCATTGTAGGGCCGCTTGTCCGGGTTGACGTAAAAGACCCCCAGCGGCAGCTTGCCGCCTTCGGACTCCTCGCAGGCCCGCCGAAACGCCGCCTGCCGGTCGGTCGGATCGTGGTCCTCGCCGAGCGTATAGGTGTTGTCCTTGAACCACGTGTGGGTATTGACCTTGTTAAACGACACGCACGGCTGAAAGATATCCACCAGCGCATAGCCGGTGTGCGTGATCGCCTGCTTGAGGATTTCTTTCGCCTGATTCTGGTCGCCGGTAAAGGCCCGCGCCACAAACGACGCACCCAGCGCGATGGCCGTCGCCAGCGGGTTGAACGGCTCATTGACCACTCCGCCGACCTGCACCGGTGTGACAAACCCCCGCCGGCTCGTCGGCGAGGCCTGGCCCTTGGTCAGCCCATAGACCATATTGTTGTGGACGATATTGGTGATGTCGGGATTGCGGCGGACGGTGTGCATCCAGTGGTTGCCGCCTTCGCCGTACATGTCCCCGTCGCCGCTTTCGGCAATGACCGTCAGATGCGGATTGGACGCCTTGATCGCAAACGCCGCAGGCAGCGCCCGCCCATGCAGACCGTTAAACGTATGGCACCGCAGGTAATGGGGAATCTTGGCCGCCTGGCCAATCCCCGAAACCATCACCAACGCTTCCGGCCCAACATCCAGCTCCGACAACGCCTGCTTGAGGATCTTCAATATCAAAAAGTCCCCACACCCCGGACACCACGCCACATCAATATCACCCATATTAAAAACCGATGCATCCATAACAGCGTTCCTAATCATTGAATGCAGGACTCGTTCAAAAATGTTGGCTCACGTCGTTCTTTCGAAAGACAGCGTGTGCTTTGCTGTTGCAGCAACACCCTTAAATGAGCAACAAGCGGCTCGACGGCCGCTTGTGCTCTGTACCGCATAGCTGGTAATAGAAATAATTTACATGCGATCTAGTTGAGCTGCACACCTCTGGCCTGCCGCTCCTGTTCGTCGCGATACTTGATCGTGCAGCCAAACTCCGGCACTTCGGGGGTTTCAATCTGCCCGCCGGCAAGCAGCGTATCCAGCGCATCGGCCACATAGTGCGGCGGCTCATCGTGATTGTTCAGCGGCCCGATATACTTGATGCGGCGCGTTCCGTGATCGTCTGCCGGGCCCAATATGTACACATCGTCCGTCCGGCGCGCCCCGTAAGCGGCGGCCACTTTCTGGGTCTCATCATACAGATAGGGGAAGGGGTAATTGTTCTGCTCGGCCATCTCGATCATCTCCATGAAGCCGTCGGCACTGACTTTGTCGGCCGGGTTGGGATTGATCGCAAGCACCTGAACCCCTTTGTCGTGGTAGGTGTTGGCTAATTCGACCCACGCCTGACGATTCATTCGTGAGATGGGACAATGGTTTGTGTGAAAGGCCACCACGATCAGCTCTTTGTCGTCGTACATCGACAAGGAGTGATACCGCAAGTCCACGCCGAAGAGCTTGAACTCCGGTGCTTCGGCGTCAATCTCCAGACGCGTCACCTCGGCGCCTACAATTCGGGCTGTTCTGGCTACGGTTACGGCAGCGATAACCATCAGTGTCGCGGCCACGACGGTGAATGCAATTTTCCTGACCATTTTCTATTCTCCCAATATCGTGCAATCGCGCGTCGGTCGGCGTGCCTGATGGGACAGGCTGCAGGAAGCTGCGCGCCGATTGCTTTTGTTCTCGATCCGCTTGTGCACCAACCAAAAACACTTCCTGTTTTTGATGATACGAAAACCAACGATAAAAAGTCAAAAAAAAAGCTGAAAAATTTTGGTTATTATCCAAATAAGTTAATTAAAAAGGCTCTTTGGAAATTATAAGTATTTTGGATTTAACGCTTTAAGACTCCAGCAGGGCAGGCACTAATGCCTTTGCCATAGGCTAGAATTAGGCAACGCTGGAAAGCGATTTGATCGCTTCCAAGGTTGACATACGGATAGAGCGGTATCCACTGTCCAGCCGTCCATTTACCGCTTTATGCTGGTGTCCCCAATGCAGCGAATCCATTCTTTTCATATCTTCAAATTGACCAACTTTTTGGGAGTTGAGCCAAAAAATTTAACTTACGATTAAACACAAAACCCCACTACCGAAAGCACGGTGCTGTCAGACCGATTTTATAGTCGTTTTCTGTACGGCAAGGCCAATCCGCCGAGAGCCAACAGCAAGAGCGTCGCCGGTTCGGGAATGAGCAAGATCGTCGCGGTCGCGTCATTCTGCATAATCTCTGTTGTCCATTCCTTCCCGTCCAACCATTGACCCGAGAGCAACCCCGTACCAAGCAATTCATAGCCATCGCCCCAATCAAGCCCATCACCCAGAACAAACTCCATTGCCGAAAATTTTATCGTGCCGGTGTCACGAGCAGACAGTGCCATCAGGGTGCCGCCGGAGATATCTACGACGCTGGTACCACGTACTCCGATCCACCCCATGTTCCCGCCGACAATATCCACAGCGCTGGCATCTGAGGCATAGAAAAAGTTCACATTGCCATCGGAAACACGCACACTGCTGTTGTTTCGAGAACCGATATAAAACACATTACCGCCACAGATGGCCACGCTACTGGTATCATAAGCGTGAAGTTCAAAATGGCTTTCAGAAAAAGAACTACCTGAAATGGACACCATGCTACTGCCGTAGGCATTTAGCCGGTCCACTTTGCCGCCAGTGATTGCAACGGAGCTTGTGCCAGCGGCGTTAAGGCGATGCAAAGAACTACTTGAAATGGACACCATGCTACTGCCGTAGGCACTTAGCTGGTCTACTTCGCCGCCGGTGATTGCAACGGAGCTTGCGCCAGAGGCGACAAGGCTCTGCACAGAACCACTAGAGACGCTCATGCTGGCGGTGTCATACGACCCGAGATTGCTTATGCTGCCGCCGGAAATATCTACATTGCTGTTAGCGTAGGCACGGAGATAATTTACGCTTCCGCCGTAAATGCCCACGTTACTTGTATCGTAAGCGGAAAGATAGTCAAAACTAACATGACCAACTGCTTTTTCAGCGGACTGAACACCAAAGGCGTGCAAATCGGACAGTGTTAAATCAGCATTTAAGCTGAATTGTTCGTTTCCGACTAAAGCAATTATGGCGTATAGCGTTTCAATACTGCCGTCTGTAATGTTTACACGGTTTCCTGAATCATAACGCAAGTTGTGTGCATAGAATCTGTTTACGGTACCACCGGACATACTTACAGAGCTTGTATCGAAGATGTCGAGCCAAGATGTACTGCCGCCGGAAATGATTAGGCTGCTGTCGGCGCGGTTAACAATGGTTCCTACACTTCCATCTAAAATGGCCACCGTGCTAAAGTCGTAGGCGGTGAGACGATTTACATTGCCACCCGAAATATCAGCTCTGCTGTTTTGGTGGGTAGAAATTATCCAGTCCACTTTGCCGCCAGTGATATTCAAGGAACTGCTGTCTTGCGCCCTGAGACTATATATATTGCCACTAGAGACAGTTACCGCACTCGTGTCGTAGGCCCAGAGATCATCCACTCTGCCGCCGGAGATAGTTGCCGTGCTCTGGTTGTAGGCCCGAAAGGAGTGCGGCCATGGGACACTGCCGTTCTCGACAATATGGACCGTTGTTTTTGTCTCGGCGTATTCTTCGCCCTCGTCGATATGCACGCTGTCACTGACTTCGTGATCAATCTCCCACGTTTTGCCGTCGTTGAAGTGTATCTGACCGAAGCTGACACCTGCTGCCATTAGCACTGCCACCACCAACAAAATTGTCATTCTCCCGCTACTCATATTCCTATCATCCTTTCTTCATACACCTCCCAAAAAAACGACGATTACAGCCGATTGACTTTATAATACCAAATCACTAACCACAATACAAGGTTTATTTCTTGTCGCCTTGTGTGCCGGGTGCGGGGATTGTGTAATCGATCGCCTTGGCTATCGTCGGTGTGGCTTATCGCATGACCCATCTCTGCTCGATCCGCTCAAGCGTTGCCCGATCGCGCAGGGCGGGGTCGGCGCCGACTTTATAGCGTAATTGCAGCGTTTTTTGCAGCAGGACCCGGGCGGGATTGCCGTCAGCGTCGGTGCGTGTGGGGTGGTTGATGGCGGCGGTTTCATTGCTCAGCCCGGCCAGAAAGAAGCTGACCTCCCTGGCCTTCAGGTTAAAATCTCTCCAGATAATAACAAAATCGCGCGTGTTGTCCGGCCCGCGATGAATCCGGTTGTCCTTGAAATCCAGCGACTCCAGAAACGGATAGCCGCCGTGATGTTTGGCCCGGATCGCCTCAAAAACGCCCTTGGGGATGCGGTGACCGGCCGGCATCACCTCAAAGGTATCGGTAACCAGCTCGCCGACCGGCACAAACGGCACCGCCTCGTGAATGCTGTTATTGGTCAGCGAGACAATCAGATACCAGTAGCGCTGGGGCGTTTCGTGCCCCGGCACACGCACGGTGATCTGACGCGGATGCTCAAATTCGACCGACAGGGTCCATTCGGTCGGCCGCTGCACCGTCGCCGGCTCCGGAAACGCCGCGCCGCAGGCCGTTGAAACCATTGCTGCTGCAATCACCAGGATCAGTCTTTGTGTTTTCATCGCATATCCTTTAGGGTCATGGGTTATACGGTTGCTCGGGATTATCCCGCCATTGTACCCCAACCGCAGACGTGGGTAAAGCCTTTTCTGCCGAAAATGCCGCCTTGCTCCCCCCCGCCCGTCGGCTGCCCTCTGGAATCACGGCAAAGACCCCCAAAAACAGTATATTCCGACAGAAAAATAGATTCTTATAAATATATCGGTCTGCCGCATTGACAGAAAGTGCCGATGCCTGCATAATGACCCGCTTGACCGCACTGCGTGAGTGCAGTGTATTGATTGGTCAATTTTCTTGCTACACAATACCAATATATCTATTATTTGAATGCAGTTTCTTATCAGGAGAAGATTGTATGGAAGATCAACCGCTTGGCTCGCAAGTTCACTCCGACAAGACGCCGGACATTGAAAAATGGTTTCGGGCCGCGATGAAGGCCAACGCCAGTGACCTGCATCTGAAAGTCGGCATGCCCCCCAAGCTGCGTGTCCACAGCAAGCTCAAAAGTACCACCGGCGAGGCCTTGACCGAGCAGCGGATCGAAGAGCTTGTTTTTGAGATCATGAGCCCGTCACAAAAACAGTATTTCATGGAGCACGGCGCGTTGGATTTTGCCTACCAGGTGGGCAAAATGGACCGGTTCCGTATCAACGCCTTCCGCCAGCGCGGCTTTGTCAGCATGTCCGCACGGCACATCAGCGGCTCGATTCCGCCGTTTTCATCACTGCACGTGCCGCCGGTGGTCGAAAAGATCGCCGAAAGCCACGACGGGATGATTCTGGTGACCGGGCCGACCGGTTGCGGAAAGAGCACCACGATTGCCTCGATGATCGACCACATCAACT
>PXAQ01000177.1 GCA_003567095.1 Phycisphaerae bacterium | reverse complement strand
TTGTTGAAAATCCTGCAGCAGTTGGTGCGTGCCAATGTGCTGCGCAGCAAACGCGGCCCGCGGGGCGGGTTTTTCCTGGCGCGAGCGGCCGAGGAGATTACACTGCTGGAGATTATTGAGGCCGTGGACGGCCCGCTGATGAGCCACCTGCACCTGGCGGAACTGACCAGCGATGCGCCGTTCAGCAAGAAGATGGAACAGACCTGCCGTGAGGCGACCGAGAAGGTGCGCGAGATCTACGGCCGCTGCAAACTGTCGGCGGTACTCGACTGAGCCCGGCCGCTTTGGCACAGGTATGGAAATTCGCGATTTTCAGCAGTTGATCAATCAACGATACGGCCGGCGTGACCGACAGCGGGGCACGCCGGCCACATTTATGTGGTTGATTGAAGAGGTCGGCGAGCTGGCCACGGCCCTGTCCGGCAACGACGCGGCCAACAAAGAAGAAGAGTTCGCCGACGTCCTGGCGTGGCTGTGCACCCTGGCGAACATCAACGACGTAGACCTCCAAAAGGCCATCGAGAAATACACCGACAATCACATCGAAGGATTCAAGTAACCCCCAGCGGCCGGAACGCCTCAACAGTCTAAAGCTTGCTTTGGCTGGTCGCTGAAAGCTTGGTTTTTGTATGGAAAAACGGGCGAAGCAAGGATTTGTTAATGGACGAATTGCGTGTTGGTGGGCGCAGGGAGGAGATCAATCTTGCCGTTGAAATACGCTATACACATAGTCAGTTAGGAATGACTCAAATGAAAAATGCAAAACTTGACCCAACAACTATATCTCGAAACAAGAAAGATAAGCATCTGGTAGAAATGTCTGAAGATGAGTTTAGGGACAAAGTAGTTAGGCCTGTTTTTTTGAGATTAGGATTTAAAGGTGGAGATGAGTTATGCGGCCCAACTGAAGAAGGTAAAGACACAATTTTTTTTGATCAGAATCGATTAGATCAACTCGAAACTATAATCATCCAGACAAAAAAAGGTAATGTCAATCTGGCGAGTAAAGCCAATCAAAACCTAGTGACATGCGTAACTGAACTTCGAACAGCACTGGAGCAAACCGTCATCCAATTAAAAGATAAAAGAAAAGTCAAGTCAGACAAGGTATATTTAATTGCAAGTGGCAGAATCAATGATAGCGCGAGGAGATATATCCATGATGAAATAAAAGATTCAAGATTAAATTTCATGGACAACGAAGAGATTGTACCGCTCATTGATAAACACTACCCTGAGTTCTGGTGGGGCATTGATGCGGATAAATTTCCTTATTTAATCAATTTAAAAGAATATTTGATAATGTCCAGCGACACTATCTCATTGAAAGAGCTCGAGGTTGATGCAAAGGTTGCCTGTCCTGTAGCCGATGGTATTTACATTGATTTGTATCTTAATCGGATTATTCCGGTGCCAAAAAAGCATTGTGGTCAATCCTACATGGACACAGAACTTGAAGAATTCCCTGTAACTAAAACGCTTTTGAAGACAAAAAGCAACATGATAAGGATTGCAGGCGAAGCTGGCTCAGGCAAAACCACATTGCTTCGAAGAATAGCCTATGATGCTTGCGAAAAGACTTTGTCGACCGAAGGAGAAATGATTCCCATAATAATAAAAGCTAGGGATATTGAGGGCAATGTTGAGCTCTCCGCTCTTCTGGCAGAAGAATGTGCCAGACTTACATTAGGAAATAAACCTTGTTTTGGTTCAGATGAACTAAATAATGGAAAGATATTGGTGCTGGTCGATGCATTGGACGAAGCGAATTCAAATGATCACAATGATATTCTTAGCACTATCATTAATTTTAATAAAAAATACCCCAAATGCAAGATTATTCTGACGTATAGAGACTACTACTCTATTAACAATTTACATTTGATAAGCCAAATTGAAAAATATAATGTGAGCCCAATTAACTATAAACAAGCCTAAAAATTACTTATTAACCTCCAAGCAGGAAAAAAGATAGCACACCAACAATCTCAAGAAATGTTACGAAGGTTACATGACGTTCATGGTATAGAGTTGAATCCTCTGTTGGTTACTGTTTTTGCTGCTACTTCTGATTATAGTAAAAAAGATGTCCCTGCGAATATAACTGAATTGTTCAAGAAATTTACTGAAATGATGCTTGGCAGATGGGACCAACGGAAAGGTTTATCTCAACAATACCAAGCACCATTAAAAGACTATCTGTTAAAAAGGCTGGGTTTTGAATTGCATTCTCAAAATCTTACGCAGATTGATTCAGAGGTATGTAAAAGTTACTTTTCTGAAACTTTAAAGAAAATGGGACATGAGTTGGATTTGGACGTTTTGTTTAATGAAATCACGTCGAGGTCAGGCCTTTTGAAGTTTGATAACAATATGCTTGGTTTTAGGCATACTCTTTTACAGGAATTTTATGCTGGGAGGGGTGTTCCCAATGCTGATTTTTTCTCAAAGGTGATTTCTGATGAACGCTGGAAACATCCGATTGTCTTTTATTTTGGTGAGCATCCTGATAGGCTTTCTGAATTATTTTCTATTATCGAACAATTTGACACCTTTGATAAAATTGATTTATATAAAGCAAGCATTGCCATTGGTGTTGGTGCACAGGCGTGCTATCTTTCTGATGCAACTGAAAAATCTAGGATGCTCGAATGGGTTATCACGTCTCTCTCTAGCTCTAAGGATTCTGTTGTTGCCAAATTATTAAGTGAAAAGCCTGAATATCACAATTTGGCTTTTATTCATTACTATCTTTACGCACGGGAAGCGGTAGCATGTGATGCCATCGGGGGTAAAGCAGAAGCTTTAGTTGGCAATATTTTAAAAAATGATGAGATGTCACCAGAACAAGAGGCACAGGTGTTTTGGTATATTGTTGCGTTAATAGAAATAGGGGAATTAGAAAAGGCAAAGATTCTGTTGAAAAAATTTTGGCCTAAGGAACTTAGATATCTTTTGTCAATTCATGTTGGATGCTTTACTATTTCACAGCTAAGGACAACACCGAATGACCACAAAAAGATATCTTCTGATATATGCGCACTGATTCAACCTAAGATTGAAGGCATTAAAAAGGATGTTTCAAAAGAAATGAACACTCTTTTCCTTGAAATACGCAAGGGGTCAGTAGTTGCAATTCAAGATGAACGAAAAGAGGAAGGCGAATGATAAAATGACGACGATGTCCTGTGGCTTCTGCACGATTGAGGGCGAAAGAATATAAAATGAAGAATGTAGTGATGTGAAATGTAAGACGTGAAATGTGGGCGTTGATGTTTTGGTTTATGGGGTTGTTGTTTTCTTTTTGACTGTTCTTCTGTCGAGTGCTGCGGCGCGGGCGGCGGCTTCGTAGGTTCCGTGGATGGCGTAGAGGTGTTTGAGGTAGGCGGACAGGACTTCATCGGCCTGGGCGGAGCCGGTTTTCATTTTTTGCATCAGGGTTTCGAGGGGGGTGTTTTGCTGGAGTCGGTCGCCTTCGTAGTCTTCCTTGAGCAGGACGCGGCGGATGCACTGGGTCAGCTCGCGGACGTTGCCGGGCCAGTGGTAGGCTGGGCCAAGGCGTCGGTCGATGACCTCCAGCACGCGCTGGGGCATATCGCCCAGGTCTTTGCCGACAATCGCCGTAACGAAATGCTCGACCAGGTGCGACAGCTCGGCCGCATCCTGCCCGATGCGCTCGGCCAGGCTCGGCACGCGGATACAGTCCGAGCAGAGACGGTAATAAAAGTCATCGCGGAATTTGCCCTGCGTGCGCAGCGTCTCGATGGGGCAGTTGGTCGCGGCGATGACCCGCCCGCTGAACCGTCGTTTCTCGTGGCTGCCGACCGGGCTGAAGGTACGCTCCTCAAGGACTTTGAGCAGCTTGACCTGGATAGGGACGGTGATCTCACCGATCTCATCGAGAAAGATCGACCCGCGCGGCCCGCACAGGCCCAGCAGGCCCTGATGATCGCTGATCGCCCCGGTAAAGGCGCCTTTGGTATGGCCGAACAGCTCCGATTCGATCAGCGTTTCGGGGTACTGCGACAGGTTGATGGCGACAAACGCGCGGTCGAAACTGACCGCGAAGCGTTTGCGCTGCGGGTCGTACGGGATAAAGCCGCTTTTGCCGATGGCCGCCGCGGCGGCGCCCTTGCCCGACCCGGTCGGCCCTTCCAGCAGCGTTGAAAAATCCTCCATCCGGTCCCACAGGTGCCGCTCGTATCGGCGGATGTCCTGCGTGAAGATATTGTTCCACAGGTCCATCCGCAAGGTGCGCATACACTCGCTGGGCCCGACAAGGCCGGTATCGATGAAGAAAAACGCCCGGCGCATCTGGTAGAACAGGGCAAAAAACTGCGCCGCCTGCTGCGGGCCAAAGCCGCGCTGCCGCAGTGCGGCCATGGCCGCCTCGGCAAACGGTATCGCGATCGGCTCATCGCCGTGGCGCTGCTGGCGGATAATCAAGGCGTCAAAATCGCGCGCGAAGCGATGAAAGGCCTCGAACAGGTAAGCATACGTCATCAGTTCCCGGTCGGCCGGGTCAAAGTCCTCGACCCGTCTGAACCCGTCGGCCTCAAGCTGGGCCAGCCGACGGCGAATCTGTTCGACCGCCCGGGGGACAATCTTGCGCCAGTCGGTCTCGCTGAGCACCCCGGCCATCCGCCGGTCAATCGCCGCCCGCTTGGCGCTGAAGGGGTTGGTGAAGGTCGCATCGGCGACCAGCGCGAAAAAATCGCGGTACGGTTGTGATAGAACTTGCTTTGCCATACATAAAATGTACACAGGATGTACAATTTATGCAAGTTAAAAAAAACAGACCCCCTGTCCCGCTTCGGCTCGGATTTTGTAACCGTCAATTTTGGAACGACTTAAAGGATTTCAAAAATAATGGCACAGAAATTGTAATATGATTACTATGCGCCGAAAAAATGTGGTTTTTTGAAAAAAATCATGTTTAATACTGACTTTACGGAGTAAATGGATTTTATAACAGTCGGGAGAAGTAGTTTATGGAGACGTTGAAAGGACGCCGCGCCGAACATATTCCGTCTAAAGAGACGGTCAAACATAAACAGTCCTTGCAGTTGGGCATTGACCTCGGTTCGGTCAGCAGCGATGTGATCGTGCTGGACGAGCGCGGGCATGTCCTGTTCAAGGACTATCGGCGGTCGCGCGGGCGGCCGCTGGAGGTAGTGACCGAGCAGCTTGATCGCCTCTTTGAGACGATACCGGCGGTACGCTTTGAGCGGCTGGCTGTGACCGGCTCAGCCGGGCGGCTGATCGCCGAGATTCTGGGCGCGCCGTTTATCAACGAGGTGCGGGCCCAGGCGCTGGGGGTTTGCCATCTCTATCCGGAGTTTGCGCAGGCCACCGTCATCGAGATGGGCGGCCAGGACAGCAAGCTGGTGTTCCTCGAAAGCCGCAAGGATGCGCTGGAGCTGAAGGATTTTGCGCTCAACTCGGTGTGTGCGGCCGGGACGGGCTCGTTTCTGGACCAGCAGGCCGAGCGGCTGGGCGTGCCGATTGAGGAGGAATTCGGGCGGCTGGCGCTGCAAAGCACATCCGTGCCGCAGATGGCCGGGCGATGCTCGGTCTTTGCCAAAAGCGATATGATCCACCTGCAGCAGGTCGCTACGCCGTTGTGTGATATTGTCGCCGGGCTGTGCCTGGCGCTGGCCCGAAGCCTGAAAAACAACCTCGGCTGCGGACGCGATTTTGTCAAGCCGATCATCTTTACCGGCGGTGTGGCGGCCAATGCCGGCGTGGTGCGGGCCTTTGAGGACGTGCTGGACCTGGAGCAGGGCGAGCTGATTGTCC
>PXAQ01000024.1 GCA_003567095.1 Phycisphaerae bacterium | reverse complement strand
GGTGGTTAACAACCCCTTGCGAACGCAGTGGGACACCTTGGCGACCAAGCTGCACTGGGCGCAGAAACTGCGGTACGCCGATCACCAAACGGAAACCAAAACCCATTAAATACAGGCAGACAGACCATGAAACCAAACGCTATCGTTTACATTATTGTTGCGGTCTTGGCCGCGCCGCTGTGGGCGGTGGAAAATCCCAATGTCCGCTCGCCGATCGGCCCGCCGACCGCGGTGCCCAGCGCGCAGCGCAGCGGCTTGATCCGCAGTCGGCCCCATGATATGGGTCGGGACCCCGTCGTTTCCGGCCATGTCGGTGGCCTGGCCCATTTTCGCGGACCGGTTCCATATAGCTCCGGGTACTATTACGGCTCGGCGTCCAGAAGTCCGGTGGACAATTTTCTCAGACGCGCTCACGACCCCATCGCCGCCGATCGGGCCCCGGGGCAATACCGCCCCTACGTTGACCCGCGACGTGCCGCAGCCACCACGGTTCGGGTAGACGGAGCCGATGTGTTTTCGCCGATCATTCCCGAGCATGGCATGGCTGACCCTTACATCCCGCCGATGCTGGCACAGACGGTTGACACGCCGTACAGGACGCGGACCCGCCCGCAGTCGCTCAGTGCTGCCGAGCTGGAGCGCATTTTGCAAGGGCAGATGCAGCTTCACGACGACCCTGAGCCGACGCTGCGGCGCGACGACATCGACGACCCGATCGATGCTGAGGACCGGGTCGATTCGATCTTCTTTAGAGACTATCTGCTGGCCGAGGAACTGGAACAACGACCCGAAGAGCCCACCGAGATACCGCCGGTTGAAGAGCCCTCGCCTGAGGATGACGCCGAGCCGGCCATTCCGGAAGCGTTTTTTGATGATGACGACCCATACGACGCCGACGAATATGAGCGTCAACTGCGCGACCAGCAGGCCGAACGCATTGATCGGCTGGTGCGCCAACAGCTTGACGACCCCGATCAGGACACGCCCGCCGAACCGCGACAACCAGATGCGGACCCGCTGGATTGGGACGCTTACGACCTGTCCGAAGACGCTCGCGCTGAGGCGCGGGCGCTGCTGGGACGGTATGGATCGTATGAACAACTGGCCGCGGCGCGCGTCAACAGGTACCTGTCGGCAGGAGGACACTTTCTTGGCGAGGG
Source organism: Phycisphaerae bacterium (assembly GCA_003567095.1). The sequence continues at coordinate 4,646 of PXAQ01000024.1, read as the reverse complement.
CAAATTCTACAAAGCCGCCGATGCCTTCGAACTGGCCATCGCTTGGGCGCCGAATGATGCCCGCCCCTATGCCGGACGGGCGTTTGCCCTGTTCGCGGCCGGGGAGTATATGAGCAGCGCCTTTAACCTGCGTCAGGCGATCATGCTCAATGAAAAGGTCGCCACCGAACCGGTGGATCTGGCCCGATTGATCGACGATCGGGATGTATTTGAAAATCGCCTCATTGAGATGACCAACTGGCAGGAGCGAAGCGGCTCGGGCCAACTGGCGTTTATGATGGCTTTTGTCCTGCATCACGACGGCAAGCCCGACCGCGCAGCGCAGGCCATTCGAACCGCCTCGGAACAATTGCCCGATGACCGGGCCGTGCAGATTCTGCGCGATGTCATTGTGCCGGACTAAGATGAGCACGAACTGCCTTCAGCGGCCAGGGGATTGCGGGTGATTTCATTTGCCGAACAACAGGACGGTCTGGACGCCGATCGTCTGCTGGGTCACGAGGGGCTGGCGGCCCAGCGATGGCCGGGCTTTGAGTCGCGCGATGAACAGCTTGCGATGGCTCGGCGGGTGCAGCAGGCCTTTCGCCAGCGCTTCCACTTGGCCGTCGAGGCCGGCACGGGTGTGGGCAAGAGCTTTGCCTATCTGTCCGCGGCTATTGACGCCGCGCTGCGCAAGGCCGGGCGCGTGGTCATCAGCACCTACACCATCAATCTCCAGCAGCAATTGATTCAAAAGGACATCCCCTTTCTCGAGACGCTGATTGACGCCGGTTTTGTCGTCCGACTGGCCAAAGGACGGGGACACTACCTGTGCAAGCGGCGGCTGGAGTACGCCCGGCACCGCCGGCAAAGCCTCTTTGATGACGGCGGTATCGCCCTGATCGCGCTTGCCGATTGGGCTGCGCAAACCGAGGACGGGACGCTGAGCGATGTGCCGGAACTGCCGCCGCCGCAGATCTGGCAGGCGGTCCAAAGCGAACACGGCAACTGCAAAGGACGCAAATGCGCGCATCATCCGCAGTGTTTTTACTGGCGGGCGCGGCGGCAGCTTGAGGCGGCCGATATCGTCGTGGCCAACCACGCGCTGTTGTGCAGTGATCTTGTCCTCAAGGCCCAGGGCGTCGGCGTGCTGCCAGAGTACACGTATGTCGTGCTCGACGAGGCCCATACGCTGGAGCATGTCGCCGAGGAGCATTTCGGCATTCACATCAGCCAATACGCCATCGCTTCGATACTGGATCGGCTTTATCACAGCCGACGGCGGCGCGGCGTGCTGGCGCATCTGAACGAGGCCCAGGAGGCGCGTCAGCAGGTACGGCAATGCCGCACGGCCCAGCAACTGTTTTTCGCACAGGTGCAGGCCTGGCTGGCCCACGCCGGTGATGAGACCGGCGGGCGCTGCCAGGCGGGCTTTGTCGATGACAATCTGTCCCCAGCGCTGAAGCAATTGCGGCTGACGCTGGTCAAGCTGGCCCGCTCGCTCAAGGATGAGCAGGACCGCTTCGAATTGGGCCGCAGCGTCGATCAACTGGCGGGTCTGGAAACCGATGTGAACGATTTTCTCCGGCAGAGCCGCCAGGATTGCGTGTATTGGGTCGAGGCCGACAGCGGCAAACGCAAGCGGGTAACCCTGCGGGCCGCGCCGCTGGATGTTGCGCCGTATCTGCGCGAGAGCCTGTTTGAGGCGCACGAGTCGGTTGTGCTGACCAGCGCCACACTCAGTTGCGGCGATGCTGACAAGGAAGGCTTCGCCTTTTTTGCCGAGCGCATCGGGCTGGATGACTTTGAGGCGCTGCAGGCCGGCTCGCCCTTTGACTACGCCAGGCAGGTGACGCTGTATGTCGAGGCCCAGATGCCCGACCCGAACGCGGCGGACTTTATCGACCGCGCCGCCGGGGCCATTCAGAAATATCTGCTCAAAAGCGGCGGCCGGGCGTTTGTGCTGTTTACCAGCTACGCGATGCTGCGGCAGATGGCCCAGCGCCTGGACGACTGGCTGGCCGACCAGCAGATGGACATCCTGATTCAGGGCGGCGGACTGGATCGCGACCGCCTGCTGTCACAGTTCAAACAAGGCAGCCGGTGCGTATTGTTCGGCACCGACAGCTTCTGGCAGGGCGTTGATGTACCCGGCCAGGCGCTGTCCAATGTCATTATCGTGCGGCTGCCGTTTGCCGTGCCCAGCCACCCGCTGATTCAGGGGCGCATCGAACGTATGCGTCAAAAGGGGCAAAATCCCTTCATGCACTATCAGCTTCCAATGGCGATTATCAAATTCAAACAGGGCTTTGGCCGCCTCATCCGCAACAAAACAGACACCGGCATGGTCGTCATCCTGGACAGCCGCATCGTCAAAAAGCCCTACGGCCGCCAATTCATCGCCGCCATCCCCGAATGCCGCACCGAAATCGTCACCCCCGAGACAAACTCATTTTAAAACGGTCTCAGTTTGATTCACTAATACCACGTCAACGGGCTATATGAGATTTGACTCTTTACGTTTTCTCGTCATGGCCACTACGTATGTCAGCAAACGGCAACTCACAACCAACAATCTCTTCGACACGTGACAAAAATTTTTCGTCGCGTAACATTAAAGAGAAAACTTCTATCCTTGCAGCGATCGAAATATTAGTCGCGGATTGGCGAGGAGAAATAAAAAGTAGCCACAAAAGCAAAAGACCAACTGTCAAAAATAGAGGGGGGTAAGACCAGCTAAAGCATGCAAAAATAACTGAGCCGAGCATAACCAGAAATAATATACGCTTGCACAAAATCAAGTTCTTTAGTCGTTTTTTTCGTGCATTAACCTCATCTAGTACTATTGACGCTAACTGTCCAATCGGTAAATTAATCAAGCGTATGGTGTACGCATATACAGAGTCGGAGATATTCGCCCATATCATCTTCTTCATTTCCTCAACTTTATCCTGCGGTAGTTCTAACTTGCTCTCAATCATAATGTCGCGTCTCTTTAGGTTTTTGCAAACTGTAATAGAAAATTTTGGTCAGGGAAATTGAAAGGATCAGGCATTTTTGTTCTCATATTGATGTAAAAGTTAATTGTGATAGAATTATGAACGAAAACCACGAGCAATATAAAGAATCAGAGGGCGGGCAACCCAATAAACAGATACATATAATGCCCAAAAAGAAACAATAAAGAGGAAAGTGACCATAACTGTTTCAAGCAAATCTTTTGTTTGTGCATATTGAATCGCACCTGTACTAAGGCCGGCAAGAATCGATAAAACCAACGTAAGCCGCCGCAGACCTTTATTCCAATTGATTGCCATAAAATATCCTTCCAGTAATCGAAGTAATCAAATATGCGACTTTCCAGGTCGAATATGAAGGGTCAGGCACATTGGGCAAACGTAAAGTGTTTCTATTAATACGCTTAGACAGTGAGCAAGCAAGCTGGTCCTCATTAAAAACTCCCATTTTCTGCTGTTTATGGTTTCTCTGCTGAAAAGCCTGCGACTGCATTTGCCCTATAGTGTACAATTTTTGCCCGATAATCGCAACCTCTTTTTTGTGTTCGGATCGCATGAGGGATATAAAAATCGCCCTCGGCGCAGCCGGTTTACACACAGTTACCTTTCGCCCTTTTGCCTCAGGACAACGGCGTCAAGGGCGTTTCATCGCAGAAGGCCATCTCCGGAAAATGCGGCTGCTCGGCAACCTGTCGGGCTGCGTCCTGCAGGGCCGTCCGCAGGCCTTCTTCGATGACCGGATGATAAAACGGCATCCGCAGCACATCAAAGACCGTCAGCTTTTGGGCAATCGCCCAGGCCAGAAGATGTCCCAGGTGCTCGCCGGCCGGGGCGGCCATCTCGGCGCCCAACAGCCGCCCGTCTTTCGGCTTGGCGTAAACGCGAAGCAAGCCGACGTTTTCATCGCAGATCATCGCCCGCCCCTGACTGCTGAAGTCGCACTGTCCGATGAGAATCTCCGCTTCCTTCAATTGCTTGTACTGCCGCCCGACCAGCACAATATTCGGATGTGTAAACGTTACCTTCAAAGGCGTGCGGCGTTTGAAGCAGGCCGGCTCGTCGCGCACGGCATTGTACCCGGCCACCCGCCCGTCGTCCCAAGCCTCGTGCAGGATGGGGTCTTTGTCGTTGGCGTCGCCGGCGATGAAGATCGGCAGATCGCCGACCTGCAGCGTATCGGGAGCGTACTGCGGCACACCGTTGTCATCCAGCGGCACACCGATCTTAGCCAGCCCCAGGTCATCGAGGTTCGGTCTGCGTCCGATGCTGACCAGCACCGCGGCGACCTCTTTTGTGTGCCCCCCGGCGGCGACGGTCAGGGTCTGCCCGTTGTCGGTCAGCTCGGCCGGATGGCCGCGCCACAGCGGCAGCTCCCGGGACAGGGCCGCCGCGGCCGAGGCGGTTACCTCCGGATCCGACAGGCCGGCGATGCGCTGGGACTGCGAGACAATGGCCACATCGACGCCCAGTCGAGCCAGGGCCTGGCCCAGTTCGGCGCCGATGGCTCCCACACCGATGACCGCCATCGTCGGCGGCAGCGTGTCGATTTCAAACAGCGTGTCGCTGGTCAGGATGCGGCTGCCGAAGGCCTGCCAGGGCGCCGGGACGATGGGGCGCGAGCCGGTTGCGATGATGATGCGTTTGGCCGTG
>PXAQ01000164.1 GCA_003567095.1 Phycisphaerae bacterium | reverse complement strand
CGCCGGAGCGGCACATATGAACCTGGCTTTCCCGGCGCGGTACTTTGAACGATTGAGCGTGGTCTCACTTGCCCGGACGGTCTGTCAAACCGACTGGCTAAAATGAACCGCCGTGGTACGGGACCGTATGCCCGGTGGTGTGAGAGGCCGGGGCTGCGAAGCCCCCGCCTACTCGATGCCTGCCTAGGTGGGGCTACTGCGCGTCGACCGCGTCGATGAAGGCTTGGGCGCGTTGGGTGTAGTTGGTGAACATATCGTAGCTGGCGCAGGCGGGGCTCATCAGGACGACGTCGCCGGGATGGGCCAATGCGGCCGCGGCGGCCACGGCGGCGGGCATGGCGTCGGCGTGTTGGATGGTGACCGTGGCGCCGCCGCCGGCGGCGCTGATGGCCTGCTCAATCTTCGCTGCGGTCTGGCCGATGAGCACGATAGCCTTGACGCGGGCGGCAATGCATGTGCCCAGCTCGGAAAAGTCGATGCCTTTGTCGTAGCCGCCGGCGATGAGAATCTTGGGTTCGTCGATGCCGTTCAGAGCGGCCAGCGTACTGACAGGCGTGGTCGCTTTGGAATCGTCATACCAGCGGACGCCGTGTTTTTCGGCGACAAGCTGCAGGCGATGGTCAAGTGGACAAAATGTTGCCACCGCTGCGGCAAGGCGCTCGGGGGCGAATGGAAAATGCGACGCAACGGCCAGAGCCGCGGCCAGATTGGAGCGGTTGGCGCGGCCGGGGCAATTGAACCTGGCCAGCAGGGCCTCGGGCACATCGTCGGCGCTGAAGGCCAGGCACGTTCGCCCATCCTGATCGTGGTACTTGGTGTACCAGGCGCGGGTAATTGTATCCTCGGCGTTGAAGACCGACAGGCAGGGGCGATTCTTGTCGAGCTGCTGGAATTTAAACAGGGTTTCCTTGGCGCGGCAGTAGGCCTCGAAGGTGCCGTGGCGGTCGAGGTGGTTGGGTGTCAGGTTGGTAATGACCGCCGCGTAAGGACCCATCTGAATGCGGGCAAGTTGTTCAAGCTGGAAACTGCTCAATTCCAACACGACCAGGTCATCGGCGGTCAAGGTGTCCAGCAGTCCCAACAGCGGGCGGTTGCCGATGTTGCCGCTGAGGTGAACATTTTGGTATGTGATGTTCGCCTGGCCGATGCCGGCGGCCAGCAGATGTGCGGTCAGGCCAGCGGTGGTGCTTTTACCATTGCTGCCGGTGACCGCGACGATGGGCGCAGGGCACATCTGGAAGAACAATTCCACCTGCGAGGTCACCAGCGCCCTGCCGCGCTGGGCTGTCTGGATAAAGCGGTTGTCCGGCGGCACGGCGGGATTGACAATCACTACATCCGCAGCCGCGAAATCCTCCTGGCGGTGCTCGCAGAGGCGATACTCTATTGGCAGTGTCTCAAGCGGCTCGAGGGTGTGGGACAGCGTACCCGGCCCGGCCAGATCGGTCACAAGCACCTTCGCCCCGGCCCCGGCGGCAAACGCCGCCGAATCGGCTCCGCCGCCAAAGCTGCCCAGCCCCATTACAACGACGTGCTTGTCTTTGAAGAACCCTTTGTCCATCGTATTTTATAAAATTCGAAGCTCGAAATCCGAAATATACCCTTTAGGGTAGAAAATTCCCGCGTGAAAGCCCGTAACCGAATACCGCAACACGACATAGCCGCGCAGGAACGGGAAGACTCAATCGCGATCAGTATACAAAGCAAATCCAAAATTCAAATGTCCCAATGACACAAATCCATCTCACGTGCCGACAACACTTTTGTATAATTTTAGGCTTTATGTCATTTGGTATTGTTTCGGATGTCGATATTCGAATTTCGGATTTACATCATCACTATCAGCTTCTTGCTTTGGCCAGTTCCATTTTGGCGTCGATGGCGGCCTGCTCGATACATTTTTCCCAGTTGTCGCCAAACTGTTCGGTGTATTTGGGATTGTCGTAGGCATAGATAATCGAGCGTGAGGCGTTGATGAGCACGCCCATGCCGTTTTTGTCGGCAAAGCGGAGACAGTCGGCCGGGCCGGCGCCCTGAGCGCCAAAGCCGGGCACGAGGAACCAGCACTTGGGATAGCGCTGGCGCAGGACGGTGGTCTGTTCGGGGCTTGTACCGCCGACGACCATCCCGACGTTGCTGTAGCCTTCTTTGCCGAGGCGCTTGGGTTGGGCGGCGATTTGGCCGACGACCTCGGCGATCTTTTCATACATCTTGACACCGTTGGTATCGGAAAAGTCCTGGATCACGCCGGCGGTTGGGTTGCTGGCGCGGACCCAGACGAAAGCGCCTTTGCCCTGCTCGTTGGCGATGTCGGCAAAGGGCACGATCCCCTCGGCGCCGGCAAAGCCGTTGACGGTGACCGCATCGGGCGAGATGATATCCTCCATCCCCTCGTATTCCGGGTTTTGCAGGTGGGCCTCGGCGTAGCAGCGGGCGGTGTGGTCGATATCGCCGCGTTTGACATCGCCAATGATTTCAACGCCCATCGCGTCGGCCTCGCTGATCAGCGCATAGTAGGTCTCGATGCCCTCCCAGAAATAGCGCTCGAAGTAGCCGATGTTGATCTTAACCGCCGGCACCAGTGGCGCGACGATCTTGACCACATCGGCGCTGAACTCAAACAGCGCGTCAATCTCGAGGGCAAGGTCTTTCTGGCGGGACTTCTGCCGGGCGCGGAACGCCTGCGGCAACCGGGCAAAAACCGGATCGATGCCCACGATCAACGGGGTGTTCTTTTTTTGGACCGCCTCACAGAGACGGTCGGCAAAATGACTGGCCACGTCATATCCTTTCTGATGATAGTCGTATTTTACAGTGAACAAGGGTTTTACAAAATAAAGACGTTTCACTATAATCGCTGGCCGGGCATCGGGCAAGCGGCAAATCGCCAATGTTTTACGATAATCGGAAAAAATGAAGCAAAACAGTCACAAGTCACGTATCCTGCGCTATATAACGATTTCCGCGGGCCTTTGCGCACTGGCTGCGGCGCTCGGCTGGGCCCTGCTGCGGCACACGCCGCGGGCGTATCGGCCCATTGAGCCGGACAACCCGGACGAGGTTAGCCCGTACTTGACCCATCGCCTCGCGCCGGATTTTTACAACCACATCCAGCTTTATGAGCCCTTTGAGCTGGTCATTGAGCAGGCGGGCCTCAACGACATCCTGGCCCGCGGCAGGTGGCCGCGACGGTATGGAGAGGTTGAGGTTTCCATGCCCACGGTGCGGTTTGATAAGGGCGCTTTTTATCTGATGAGCCGCATCAACTTTACACGGTTTTCATCGGTGCTGACCATTACCGCAAGGCCCGCGATGGACATGCAGGGTCGTTTGAATCTGAATATCCGCTCGGTGCGGCTGGGGTTAATGCCGGTCACCGCCGCCGCGATGCGCATCGCTGAAAACGCGATAGAGGACGTTCCCGCCGAGCTTCAGGACTGGGAGCAACTGGAGACGATGGTGCAGGCGGTCATCAGCAACAGCCCGTTTGACCCGTCATTTGATTTCGACAAGCAGTACATCCGGCTGGACGATTTCGAGATTGAACCTGGCCGCCTTCGCCTCCGGCTGGTGCCGGAGAGGCGCCAGCAGCAGTGACGGCCGAGAGCATCGCCGGTACTTTGATTCGGCCGCTTGCGCGGCTGAACTTTTGGAGCGCTTATTCGATGTAATCGGCAGCGCCGGAGGTCTTCAGGATATCTTGGGGGCGATCGTTTGGGATGAGAATGGCCTCGGTGTGGTCGATGGATTCGATCAGGGTCAGGGCCTTTTCGGGGCCCAGGACGCTGGCGGCGGTAGCCAGGGCGTCGGCGTGCATGGCCGTGGCAGCGATGACCGTCACGCTGGCCAGGGCACCGGCCGCTTCGGCGGTGGCGGGATTGATGATGTGGCTGTATTTCCGGTCGTCAACGACCACAAACCGCCGATAATCGCCGCTGGTGGCAACAGCCCTATCGTCGATCTTGAGCCGCAAAAGCAGACTTCCGTCTTCATCGGGGTCCTGCAGGCCGATTAGCCAGTGGTCTCTTCCGCCGACGGGTTGGCCGAAACAGACGATATCGCCGCCGATATCGACCATGGCGCCCAGGGCCCCGGCCTGGCGCATCGCCTCGGCGGCGTGATCCAAGGCGTAGCCTTTGGCGATACCGCCCACATCCAGCAGCATCCCGTCACGCCCAAAGCGGACGGTTTGCGTCTCGGCGTCCAGTTCAAGATACCGGTAGCCAACTTTCTCGCGGGCGCGGGCAATCGCCTCCGGCGTCGGGGCATCGCCGCTTTGCCGTGCGCTTCGCCACAGTTGAACGACCGGCCCGACGGTGATATCAAAGGCCCCATCGGTCAGACGACTGTATTCCAGAGCGGCCGAGAGGACTTCAAAAACCTGACCATCGACCGCGACCGGCTCGTGGTACGCATCGCGATTGACGCGGGAAATCTGCGAATCAGGGTCATAATCGCTCATCAGGGCCTCAACACGGTCAAAGACCGCAAAGGCGGCCTTGAGGCTGTTCTCGGCGGCTGCCTGGTCGGGCGCAACGACCAGCAGGCGGGCAAACGTGCCCATCGTCTGGCGATAACCGCTGTCCAGTTCCACGGATCGCGGTCTTTTCGCCTGCCAGATCATCAGCGTGATAATCATCAGGCCGGTAATGATCTGAAGCAGAAGATTGCGGCTGGATTGTTTCATAAATTTATCTTTTAATTGGGTTTATGTTTTGTGTATAATGCGCAGTTATGATACACAATCCCATCAACGATGTAAAGCAGGTGGTTGACCGCGAGCTGCTGCCGTATGTGCGAAAGCCGGGGCGGTATATCGGCGGCGAGATGAATCAGGTCAGAAAAGACCTGAATGCCTGCCAGGTGCGGCTGGCGCTGTGTTTTCCGGATGTCTATGAGATCGGGATGAGCCATACGGGGCTGGCGATTTTGTATGAGGCGGTCAATGGTGTTGACCAGTGGGCCGCCGAGCGTGTCTTTGCGCCGTGGACGGACGCCGAGGCGGTGATGCGGGACAGGGGCGTGCCGCTGTTTTCGCTGGAGTCGTGCGGGCGTGTGGGGGATTTTGATCTGATTGGCTTCAGCTTGACCAATGAATTGTGCTATACAAATTTTTTGAATATGCTGGATCTGGCGGGGCTGAAGGTGCGGGCCGATGAGCGCAGCGCCGCCGACCCGGTGGTGGTCGTCGGCGGGCAGGCGGCCAATTGCGCCGAGCCGCTGGCGGCGTTTGCGGATGTGTTTGTCCTGGGCGAGGCCGATGAGGCGCTGGTCGAGCTGCTGGATGTCTATCAGTATTGCAGGCAGCGCGGCGACAGCAAGGAGGACTTTTTGCTGGCCGCTGCGCGGCGGTTTTCGTGGGTGTATGTGCCGCGGTTTTATACCCCCTGCCCCCTTCGGGGGACTGCCCCTTGTCAGGGGGAGAGTTATTTGGCGCCGACGGTTGAGGGGGTGCCGGTGCGGTTTGAGAATGCGGTGGTGACGGATTTTGAGAACGCCGCCGCGCCAAGCCGTCCGGTAGTGCCGTTTGTCCAAGCGGTCCACGAACGCATTAGCGTTGAGATCATGCGGGGCTGTCCGGGGCGGTGCCGGTTTTGCCAGGCCAGTTTTTGCCGGCGGCCCGTGCGGTATCGCAGTCCTGACCGGATCGTCGAGATTGCCAAGGCGCAGTATGCGGCAACCGGATACGACACGATCAGCCTGCTGAGTCTTTCCACGGGCGATTATCCGCATCTGGAGGAGGTGCTGGAAAAACTCAAGGCGTATTTTGAGCCGCTTCAGGTAGGGGTGTCGGTGCCGAGCCTGAAGG
>PXAQ01000167.1 GCA_003567095.1 Phycisphaerae bacterium | reverse complement strand
GGAGGAAAAATGCGCATCAAGCCCAACCATGCAGGCCGCCAGGCCAAGCCGATGCAGGCGAAGCCCGGGACATTCACCGCATGAGACCCGAAGGCATGGCTCCCGGAACGAGGACACAAGCGAGCAACCGACTGCCAAAATGACAGACCGACCGCCAAGCGGCCACGACAAAGAAACTCGCTGTTCCATCGAACTCAGGACCCCGATCCCGACACGGCCAGCACGTCGCCCAGCCGATTCCCGCTCGAGCCAGAGCCGGCAGCAACCGCCGTCGTAGAACGACCGTTCCCTGTCCCTGCTGGGCCACGGCCTTCTGATCTCGCACCAGCAACTCGATCGGCGTCCGGTCTAAGCCAGCTGGGGCGACGACTTCCTCCGCGGACCCATGGACACCCCGGTGGCCGGCCACGGATCGCTTCGAATCTCCAGCACCGCACACCGCTGCCATCCCCACCTCACGCGGACCGCGGCCGGCCATCCGCGGCCGCGAAAAAAATCCAAAGTTTTGCACGCTTGCCGAAAGCTCTCTTCGAACAGAAGCGGCACGAACCCCTCTAATGTTGTAGCTAATTGAAAATCTGGAAAATTTTTGAATTTTTTTGTAAACAATTGGCGTAGAACAGTTTGCGGCCATTTTGATCTGCTTCGCGTCCAAATTTACCCCTTCCAAAGAGCGGCACGAATTCTTGCTTTTGTTTTGGAGGGGCTTTAGAATGCAATCATATGTCACGGGCCAACTTGGTGACACCGAATGACGCGGCTGATTGGTGCAGGGAGACCATTCTTGGGCACGTAGGATCGTATTTACGGTGGCTTTTGATTCGAATTGCCGCGATTGAGGGGTAGGAGCGTCGGTGTCGTCAGTTTCCTGATTCAACTCTTAAGGAGCCAAACCATGCAACGAGGGAATCCTCACCCGGTTCTGAAGCCCGGCCACGGCTTCACACTGGTCGAACTTTTAGTCGTGATCGCCATCATTGGGATTCTGGTCGCGCTGCTGCTGCCGGCCATTCAGGCGGCGCGTGAAGCGGCCCGGCGAACGCAGTGTGTAAACAATTTGAAGCAACTCGGCATGGGATTACACAACTATCACGACACCCATGGCGTATTTGTGTTTCGTCGCGGTGGGACTGAGGGTAGCAGCAGTTCCACCTCAAACAGGGGGCGTCTCTCCGGCTTTATCCCCTTGCTGCCCTTTATCGAACAGGGGGCGCTTTACGAGGAAATTCAGAGTGGCGATCCGCCCGGTGGTCCGGCGCCCTGGAATACTTGGTCTACTTGGGAGGTCGCTCCGACTACTCTTAGGTGCCCGTCGGACCCTGGCGCCTACGGAGGGGGGGTTTACCGAAACCATACTCGCGTGCATAGCTATTCGTTCTCATTGGGGGATCAGGTCGCGTCGGTGCGTGACGGCGAGCACCTGAGAGGCATGTTCATGCGAAGGCGGTGCGTGAGCATTTCGCAGGTAACCGACGGGACCAGCAATACGGTATTCATGAGCGAACGTCTAATGAATGCTCCCGTTTCCTCTAGCGGTTCATGGCGTTCGGTCGAAGCACAACAACTCGAACACGTTCTCGGGATTGCGATGGGCGTCGGCGGGTTGCGAGATGCACCCGGCAACTGCTTCACAACCACCGACGGTCGCCATTATGTTGACGGAACTCAAGCTGTCGGCGGGGCCGGTCGCACCGGGCTTTCCTGGCAAGATGGAAATGCGCACTATGTGGGTTTCAACACGGTCCTGCCGCCCAACGCCCCCTCGTGTGGCGAAGATAGTGGCACCTCGGGAGACCAGCATCATCTGGTACTGCCTCCCACCAGCCGCCATCCGGGAGGCGTAAATGTCCTGTTGGTGGACGGAGCAATCCGCTTCATTACTGACACAATCGATACGGGTAATCTGGGAGTTCGTCAGCCGGATCGTGGTCCCAGCCGTTATGGTGTGTGGGGCGCGCTGGGCTCCAAAGACGGTGGCGAGAGCGTCCAGATCGATTGAGACGTTTCCCTCGCAAGATGAGACGAATGCTAAGTCCGGGGTGTTCTGAGCCCAAATCTTCGAGAGCCCCCGGGAAACTTCTGGATTCTGCGTTTCGAAAAACAAGCGATTACCTTCGGAGGCAATGAGATGCAGCGAAAGATTTCGCATAACCTGCTTGCGGTAGCCCTGCTGGCGATCCCCCTGTGCGGGTTCGGGTGTAGCGGGGTGGGGGATGACGGGCGTCCCTCCAGATACCCCGTCACCGGAACGGTGACCATGAATGGCGAACCGGTCGCGAACGCCAATGTCAATTTTCAGCTGGTCGACGGCTCGGGCAGCGCCGTGGGCGTCACCGATTCTCAGGGACGCTACGAATTGACCAGCTTCGTCCCAGGTGACGGCGCCGTGCCCGGTGAGTACCAAGTCACGGTCACTAAGTTCTCGCAGCTGACTCCAAGCCCCGACGTATCGGAGGACGACGCCGACTATGACCCCGATGCGCCGGCGATGGTTCCCGAAAACCTGTTGCCCGAACGTTACGCGAATCCAGCCACATCCGAACTGACGGCAACGGTCACCGAAAGTCCCAACATGATTGACTTGGAACTGACCGATTGAAGGCCTGGTTCGCGCTTGCCGCGTAGACGCCCCATCGTCTCAGAAGATTTGAAAAAGCCTGACCGTCACGGATCTTGGGGAGGACGGCCCACGACCGTGACGGAATTGGCCCCTTAACCCCCTTGTAGCTCAAAATCAAGGCGGTTTGTGCCCTCGCTGACGGTCGCCCTCAGTTCGGAAGTCTGTGGGCTGGCATAACGCTCGGGCAGAACATTCTGTGGCACGAGTGATTCCGGGTCGCTCGAGCCTTCCTCCGAAGGTTCGGTATCCACATCAGCCGCACCCGAGGGCAATTCATATTTGGAAATCGCCACCTGATACTCCCCAGGCAACGCACCGTCCCCCGGATCGAAGGTCGTCAATTCATACCTTCCCTGAGCGTCCGTCCTACCAACGCTGCTTTGTCCTTCCGCTACCGGGAAGAAATTCACCGTCGCTTCGGCCACTGGTTGACCGTTTAACGTGACCACCCCCCCTACCGGATACGTGTCCGGGTGGTCCCCGGCACCGCAACCGCCCAACAAGCACGGAAGGCTCAAAGCGACCGCCACTAGAGAAAGACAACGCCCTAAAAAAACTCTGCTCATCATTTTGGTTGGTCCTTTTGTTTCAATCCGCCGGTCGGACCGGTGCCCTCCCGGCGATCATCCGATGGATTTGTCTCGCAACCGTCTAGAAATCGCCGATCGACTCGCCGCCTTCCCGAGAACCCAAAGCTCCCCAGACCCCGTAACGACTGGGGCCGCGACTCGGTTGCCGGGCTCCCAAATCGCCGGTGTCGATCGAGTCGGTGACCATGCGAACCGAACCGTCTACCATCAACACATTCGCTCCTCCAGGATGCCCGCTGGTCGGCGGGATCACCAAATGGTGATGATTCGCCGACGTGGCGGAGTCTTCGCCGCAGGAAGGAGCATTGGGAGGGAAAACGGTATTGAACGCCACGCCATGGGGCCGGCCATCCTGCCATGACAGACCTGTGCGACCCCCACCGCCATTGGCCCGAGTCCCTTCGATGAAATAACGACCGTCGGTCACCGAAAGACAGTTGATGGGGGCATCGCGAAGACCCCCCACACCGCTGGCAACACCCCGCACATGGAGACATTCCTGAGCTGACAGCGTCACATTCGAACCGCTGGGCACCGCTTGACCTACCAGTCGCTCGCTCATCATCACCGTGTTGCTGGTGCCATCCGTGACTTGCGCAAGCTGTACGGTCTGACGCGTCATGAACATGCCACGTGTGTATTCGCCCTCACGCAGATTCGCGATCGAGTCCCCCACGGAAAACGAATAGTTGTTGATTCGCGTGGTGTTGCGATAAACCATGTTCGAAAAAGGCCCCGCGTCTGAGGGGCAATGCAACGACGTTGGCGACTCTTCCCAAGCATCCCAAACTTCCCACGGAACCGGATTGGTTCCTGCATCAATCGCCCCCTGGATCTCCTCCCACATCGCATGCTGCTCAATGAACGGCAGCAAGGGAATGAAACCGCTGATCCGTAATCGCCCAGTGCTGGGATGCCCCTGCATGAATGTGAACGTGCCATGGGTATCATGGTAGTTGTGATGAGCCACTCCCAATTGCCGCAGATTATTGGTGCACTGCGACCGGCGCGCCGCCTCGCGGGCAGCCTGAATCGCAGGCAACAACAATGCGACCAAGATCCCGATAATCGCGATCACCACCAGCAATTCGACCAACGTAAACGCACGCGTTCGACCGAATTGACGGCGCGTGAAACTGAGATTCCGATGCCCAAAGAATGTGTGATTCTTACGAGATGATGCCATAACATTAAACCTTCGCTCATTCAGTTTGTGGGCAAGCTGTTTTCCGCCCCACTTGGCTAGGAACAGTTCTTTATTTCAGTCTCGCCGACCACGAAGCCACTGTCAATACCCGACTCCAGGGTGGAACGAAATTCAAATCACTGGGGCATGGGTTTGCCTGGGTGGGCAGCGCATAGCCTATAGGCAGCAATTCGGCAGGTCCCTTGCTTGTAGCCGAGCGGCCATTGATGTATCCCTGACTTCGGCATGGACCCATAGCTCTTGGATCATGGAGATGGTTTCGGAGATTCAGCACGCGCTACCTTTCTTCCTGCCCGCCTGCCGACAATTCAGGAAGCGGTCGGGACGGACTCAGGGCCGGTCACCCGCCGCGCGCGTGGTCCAGCGTCGATTGATCCCTCAGCCGAACCCCACCCGCGCCACTTTCCGCTGTTGCCCCCGAACCTCTTTCCTGAACCGGTCATTCTGAGCGGTTCTTCTTCTCGATTCAACCTATTGGTGCGCGCCCCGCGTAGTATGGCTGCAACCGCACCACCCACAGGAACTGTGAATGTGCCCGAATTCTAGCCGCGTCACCAGCTGACGTCGCCCCGTCACTGACCGCGGAAACGCTTCTCCCGGTCGGTCAACCCGGCCCCGGCCCAAATTGCCCATCCGTGCCGGGCACACCCAGCATTTACTTTACGCCCCCGGGTAGCTAATTAAACGTAGCCCCTTATGACCACCGCCCTCGAACCCGTGGCGCTTCAACCTTCCACCTCGCTACGCAACCGTATCGTCAAATACTGGAAAGGGCCTCACCCTGCCGTACCCCGAACCCGGGGTGCGGTTGATCCGTCAGGAGGCGATTGACGGCTTCGAATACCAGATGAGCAGTTCCGCGACGAGCTTGACGATGCCGTCCATACGCTGAATCAACGCTACGAGCACCTGACGTCCTCCGGCGCGGCGCGGTCGCTGCCGATCGCCACGGTCTTGGCCACGCGGCGATTGAAGAGGTCGTACGCGTACGAAATGTCACGGGTCACTGGTCCTTGGTCACTGATCCTTGTACGCACTTGGACCAGGCGGTTGCGGTGGTCCCAGTGGTATTCGGTGATCTCGCCGGTGGCGATTTCGATGCGGCGAGTGCGATTGCCTTCGGCGTCGTACTCGTAGTCGTACGTGCCGTCCGATAACAGGCGGTTGTGGTCGCCTGTGATGTAGCCGGGGTTCGTGCGGTTTCCGTTGGCGTCGTACGTGTAGAACTCGCCGGTCTGGTAATCGTAATCGGCACGGATCAATTGGCCGCGGGGATCGTATTGGTAGTCGGCGGCACCGTCGGGCGAGACGGTTTGCACCAAATGGCCGGTGAAGGCGGCGTCGAAGGTCCAGACGTAATCGGGCAGCGGGTTGATTGCCGGTTCGCGACTCGTGTGGACGGC
>PXAQ01000083.1 GCA_003567095.1 Phycisphaerae bacterium | reverse complement strand
GATATTGCCCCACTTGTTGAACTGCAGCCCCTCCGTGGTCTGCTGGATCATCGGATTGGCGTCGTTGCCGATGGCCACGATGACCGTATCCACATCGATGACAAACTCACTGCCCTCGATCGCCACCGGTCGGCGACGGCCCGAGTCGTCCGGCTCGCCCAGCTCGTACTTGAGGCATTCCATACCGGTCACATGGCCGGCGTCGTTGCCGAGGATGCGTTTGGGATTTTGCAGGGTACAGAAAATCACGCCTTCTTCCTTGGCGTGGTGAACCTCCTCGATCCGCGCCGGCATTTCCGCTTCACTGCGGCGATAGACCAGATAGACCTGCTCGGCGCCGAGGCGCACGGCCACGCGCGCCGCGTCCATCGCCACATTGCCGCCGCCGAGGACCGCTACTTTTTTGCTGACCGCAATCGGCGTATCGGCGCCCTGGCCAAACTGGTAAGCCTTCATCAGGTTTGCCCGTGTCAGGTATTCGTTGGCGCTGTACACGCCGACCAGGTGCTCGCCTTCGATGTTCATAAACTTCGGCAGGCCCGCCCCGACACCGACATACACCGCGTCAAAGCCGTCGTCGTTCATGAGTTGCTCGATGGTGCGCGTCCGGCCGACGATAAAATTACACACGACATGGACGCCCATCTTTTTAAGGACGTCGATTTCCTGCTGGACAATCGCTTTGGGCAGACGAAACTCCGGGATGCCGTACACCATCACGCCGCCGGGTTTGTGAAACGCTTCGAACATCGTCACCTCATGGCCGGCGCGTCGGGTATCGGCGGCGACCACAATCCCCCCGGGGCCTGAGCCGATGACGGCGACCTTTTTGCCGGTCGGCGGGGCGACCTGGGGCACCTTGCCCTGGCCGTGGGCCAGGTCCGCGACATAGCGCTCCAGCCGTCCGATTGAGACGCTCATATTCGGGTCTTTGAACTTCTTGCCCACGGTGCACTGCTCCTGGCACTGGACCTCCTGCGGACAGACCCGCCCGCAGACCGCCGGCAGCAGCGAGGTTTCCTGGATGATTTCAAGGGCGCGTTTGTAGTGGCCTTTGGTAATCTCAACAATAAAATCCTTGATGCGGATGCGCACCGGACAGCCCTTCATACAGGGCGCGGTCGGGCATTGCAGGCAGCGCAGCGCCTCGGTTTGTGCCTGCATTTCGGTATAGCCCAGGGCCACCTCCGACATCGTGCGGCGGCGCGCAACCGGATCCTGCGCCGGCATCTCCTGCGGGGGTATCGCGTATCGGTCTTTGGGTTTCAACTGACCGGCAGCCTCTTTGTCCAGCAATTCCTGAACGTCTTTTTCCTGAGCTTCTGTATTCATCGCGGAGGATTTATTCTGCATGTTTATTTCCGATCCAGTCCGATTTTGCATGTGTGATTTTGATACGTTTGCATCGCGCGTTTTTCGAGGTCTTTGTAGGCGTCCATGCGGCGCATCATCATGTCAAAATTAACCTGATGGCCGTCAAACTCGGGCCCATCGACGCACACAAACTTCGTCCGGCCGCCGACCTCGACCCGGCAGCCGCCGCACATCCCCGTCCCGTCAACCATAATCGTATTGAGCGAGACCTGCGTCGGCACCTCCGCCTGGCGGGTTACCTCGCAGCAGAATTTCATCATAATCGACGGCCCGATGACCACCGCCAGGTCGGGTTTGGGCCGGCGGCGGCAGATCTCCTGCAGCGGCTCGGTCACCATCGCCTTGCGGCCCTGCGAGCCGTCATCGGTCACAACAATCAATTCGTCGCTGAGAGCTTTGAACTCATCTTCGAGAATCAGCAGCTCTTGTGTCCGCGCGCCCAGAATGGAAATGATCGTATTGCCGGCCTGTTTCATCGCCTCGGCAATCGGCAGCAGCGGCGCCGCCCCGATACCGCCGCCGACACAGACGACCGTGCCGAATGTGTCAATGTGGGTCGGGCGCCCCAGCGGCCCGGCCACATAACCCAGCGAGCCGCCCACGGGGATGTCGGCCATCTGGGCCGTCGCCTTGCCGACGCGCTGAAAAATCAGGCGAATCGTCCCCTGTGCCGGATCCGCCCCGGCAATGGTCAGCGGAATCCGTTCGCCGGTTTCGTCCTCGGGCGAGACAATCACAAATTGCCCGGCCTTGCGGCCCCGGGCCACCAGAGGCGCCTCAACATCAATTTGGAAGACATGCTCCGACAGCTGCTGTTTGTTCACAATTCGGTATGTCATTTTCGACAATATCCCCTGCTTAATGGGTATTACAGCTCTGGAATTTTCGTATTTACGCAATAAATAAAACTTTTCGACCTATTAGAAAAAGTAATATAGAGGATCGTGAGGTATTTTCAACACAATTATCGGCGAGCGCCGGATTTTTGCTGGATTTCGAACAGATTGATGACCAATCGCTCCATCGCCACCGGCGCGGTCGTCCGGCCGGTCTTGATTCCGTGATCAATCCGCCCCAGCTCCCCCAATACCCAAGCAACGGCCTCCAGCGGCAGACGGTTCAACTGAGCGGCAAAGGCCTGCGTCTGATTCCTGAACACGCCCGCTTTCTGCATCGCCTGCTGGATGTTCATCCCTTTTGCCATCAGGGCGCGCGCCGAAAAAAGCTTGCGAAAGTGATACCCAAAGGCCCCGACCACCCGAAACTGGGCCTCGCGGTCGGCGGCGAACATTTTTTTCAACCGGCTCAGCGCCTGGCCGGGATTATTCCGGGTAATGCCATCGATCACCTCAAAAGCGTTGAACATACGATTGTGTCCGATGAGTTGTTCAATATCCTGAGCGGCCACTGCCTTTTTGGGGGCGACATACAGGGCCAGCTTGTCCATTTCACGACACAGCCGCCCGGGGTCATCGCCGGTCAACTGGACCAGCAACTGACTGGTGCGGGCGTCCAGCGTAATGCCGTGTTCCTGGCGCGCATACTGCGCGATATAACGCGGCAGACTGTCCGGCCATAGTTTGCCGACCTCGACGGCGCCGCCGATCTTGTTGAGCAGCTTGTAAAACCGCGTCCGCTTGTCCAGATTGAGCATCGTCATCAGCAGCACGCCGGTCGGGCTGGGCGATTCGAGATAGGCCTCCAGATGGTCGCCATAATTCCTGGCAAATGGCTCGGCGTCCTTGATCAGCACCCCCCGCCGCGAGGCCAGGAATGGAACCGTTCGCAGTTCGTCCAATACATCGGCAATCTGCGCCTCGTCGGCCTTGGGTTCGAACAACGCGGTCATCCGTTCTTCTTCTTCCGGCAACAGCGCATCGAGTCGCTTTTCGGCCTCTTTGGCAACCAGAAAGGCATCCGGGCCGAAGATCACACAGATTGGAGGTGCAGGCGTTGAGGCGGGCTTAGCGGAAGCGGTTCGTTTGGCCATCTGTCCGATTCCCTCAGGACGTTTGCGATTCCGGTGTTTGTCCATTGTCCACGCCCTCGACCAGCAGACGGGTGACCGCCACCAGTTTATCGCCGGCCTTGAGCGAAATCATTCGCACGCCGGCGGTGTTGCGGCCAATGGACCGCAGCCCATCCAGTCCGGTGCGGACAATCATTCCCTTGGCGCTGATCATCATCAGATCGTCATCATCGCAGACGGCCTTGAGCGCGACGACCTTGCCGTTGCGCTCGGTGGACTTGATGTTGATCAACCCCAGCCCGCCGCGGCTCTGGACGCGATAATCCTCCAGCGCGGTGCGTTTGCCGTAACCCCGCTCACAGACCGTCAGCAGCGACGCGCCTGGCTCGGCGACGACCATATCGACCACCGCATCCCCGTCGCGCAGCTTGATGCCGCGAACCCCGACACTGACACGCCCCATCGGGCGCACATTGGACTCGTGAAATCGAATCGCCATGCCGTTGCGCGTGCCGAGGATAATATCATCGTCGCCGGAGGTGATCGCCGCGCCGATCAGATGATCGCTTTCATCGAGCTTCAGCGCAATCAAACCGTTGCTGCGCGGATTGCCGTAGGCGCTGAGGACGGTCTTTTTGACAACGCCCTTTCGGGTCGCGGTCATCAGGTAGTGATCGTCGTCAAAATCGCGCACGTTGAGAATGGACATCACCTTCTCATCCGGCGGCAGATTCAGCAGATTGACAATATAGCGGCCCCGGCTCTGGCGGCTCATTTCGGGGATGTGGTACACCTTCAGCCAGTGGCAGATGCCTTTGCTGGTAAAGATCAGCAGATAATCGTGCGTTGAAGCGACAAACAGGTGCTCGAGAAAATCGCCTTCTTTGGTTTCCGAGCCGATGATGCCCCGGCCGCCGCGGGCCTGCTTGCGATAGGTATCCACCGGCATCCGCTTGATGTATCCGCCGTGTGTGATCATCACCAGTGTTTCTTCTTCGGCGATCAAATCCTCCATGTCAAAGACATCGGCTTCACTGTCGAGGATTTCCGTCCGCCGCGGAGTTTTGTACTTTTCCTTGATCTCATGCAGATCTTCACGCACAACATCCAGCTGCAAATCGCGACTGGCCAGCAGCGCCTCGTAGTCGGCGATTTTCTCCGACAGCTCGGCGTATTCGTTGGCCAGCTTCTCGATTTCCAGCCCGGTCAGCCGCTGAAGCTGCATCGTCAAGATCGCATCGGCCTGCGGGCCGGTCAGGAACTGATCCGTCTGGGCGCGCTGCTGGATAAATGCGGCCGGCAGCAGATTTCGCAACGTCTCCGCCTCGATCAGGCGCAGCGGCTTGGCCATCAGGCGTTCTTTGGCACTCGGCGCATCCGGCGAGGCCTTGATCAGGGCGATAATCTCATCGATATCGCTGACCGCCAGAATCAGCCCTTCGAGGATATGGGCGCGGTTCTGACATTTGCGCAGCAAAAATCGCGTCCGCCGGCGAATGACTTCCAGCCGATGGCCGATATAGAGCTTGAGCAGTTGACGGATGTTGAGCACTTCAGGGCGGTTGTTGACCAGGGCGACATTGTTGACCGCAAAGGTGGTCTGAAGCGGCGTATAGCGATACAGCTTGTTGATGACCACGTTGCTGTCGGCGTCTTTTTTCAGATCGACAACAATACGCGTCCCTTTGCGGTCGGATTCGTCCCGGATATCGGAAATCTCGTCGATGACCCCGTCCTTGACACAATCGGCAATCTTCGAGACGATGTTGGTCTTGACCACCATATAGGGAATTTCGGTAAAGATGATGCTTTCACGGCCGCGCTTGCTGGTTTCGATGTGAGATTTGCCCCGCACCCGCAGATGGCCGCGTCCGGTGACATAGGCATCCAGAATCCCCTTGCGTCCGCAGATGGTCCCGCCGGTCGGGAAGTCCGGCCCGGGCAGTTTCTCGAGAATATCCTTAAACCCGCACTCCGGGTCGTCAATCATCAAAAGCAGCGCATCGCAGATCTCACCGACATTGTGCGGCGGTAGATTCGTGGCCATCCCCACGGCAATACCGCTGGCACCGTTGACCAGCAGGTTAGGAAACTTGGCCGGCAGCACTGTCGGCTCCTGCCGAGTCTCGTCATAGTTGGGCACAAAATCAACGGTATCCAGCTTGAGATCTTCGAGAATATCCACCGACGCCTGGGTCATTCGCGCCTCGGTATACCGCATCGCCGCCGGCGGGTCGGCGTCAATGCTGCCGAAGTTGCCCTGCGGCTCGACCAGCATCACGCGCACATTCCAGTCCTGCCCCATTCGCACCAGCGTGCCGTAGGTGGCCTGGTCGCCGTGCGGGTGGTAGTTGCCGCCGGTGTCACCGACGATCTTGGCGCATTTTCGGTATTTTGATCGCGGTCCCAGGTTCAGATCGTTCATCGCCACCAGAATACGCCGCTGAGAGGGCTTGAGCCCATCCCGCACGTCCGGCAGCGCACGCGCGACAATCACGCTCATCGCATAATTCAAGTACGAGTTTTTCAACTCGTCGAGAATCTGCAT
>PXAQ01000152.1 GCA_003567095.1 Phycisphaerae bacterium | reverse complement strand
TGAATATCCAGCTCGTAAATCCGCTCGGCCAGTTGCGTATCGGTCGGCTGCTGGGCGTAGCGGTCCTTCATCTCTTCCAGCGCATGCGTTCGCGCCGGGTCGGTCACGACATAATGATACAAATGAATCGCCAGCAATGCCGCGATAAAGAAAGTAAAGACCCCGGCAACGACAGCGGTCGCCCCGGCGGCCTGACGCAGGGGACTGTATGGGGTATTGTCAGTCTGGATGTCGGTCATGCAGTGTGCTCCGCGGAGGGTAAACGGTTCTGTTGACGGCGTCGATGTTCGCGCGGACAGGACGCAAAGCAGCGCCCGCAGGCCACACAGCCGGCACGATGTGCTTCGTATTCGTCGCGCTGAACGCAGATATGCGAGCGAATCAGGGTCAGTCCGCACAGCAGGCCCATCGCACCGCCCAGCAGCACCGACCCGATGACAAATGCGCGACGTTTATCGTCGGCCTGGTCGTATAGATCGGCGACACTGCGCCCGGTGGTGCGAAAAGCGTCGCTTTCGTCGGTCGTATCTGAGACCCGTCCGTCCTCCTCCATCCGGATGCGGTCGGCCAGCCGGACGGTGGCGTTGGATTGCGCCAGCGCCGGTGCGGCCCGCAGGCCGATCCAGCCGCCGGCGACGATAATGACCGGCAGCAGGGCCGCGCTGATGCGGGCCCGTCGGCGTGCCTTGATGCGCTGGGCGTCGGGCCATTCGACGGTCGGTTTGTCGATCGCGCCGAACGGACAGGCATCTTCACACAAGCGGCAATTAATACACTCATCGGGCGTAATTTTCACGCGGAATTTGGACAGTCGTCCTAACTGCCGCAACACGACCCCGTACGGACACAAAAACCGGCAGTACGGCCGCCCGACGAACAGGGCGATCAGCAGAAACGAAAGGCTGATCACCCACAACTGCGGGTTGGCCCCCAGCCGAAAGAACGCGATGAATGGGTCGTAACGACAGATAACCAGTGCACTGGCGGTCGCGGCCATCAGTACCGCCAGCCCCAGGTACAGCCACGCAAACAGCCGCAGTCCCGACTCCAGCCACCGCGGCACGCGCAACGGGCGAATCAATACCAGTTCCTGAACCATCCCCAGCGGACAGACCGCTCCGCAGAAAATACGCCCGAAAAACAGTGTAAACAAAAGCGGCAGCAGGAAAAACGCCAGCACCGTCAGCGGCAAGGCGTACGATGCGTCAAAAATTGCCAGCGTGACGTTGCCGACTGCTCCGACCGAACAGACACACCCCTGCCGCCAGAAGCCGAAATATGCCAGCGAAAACAACACCAGCGCGACAATCCAGCCGCGACGCCGCTTTTTGTAAATCAGGTACCCCCCCAGCGCCAAGGCGCCGACCAGCACCGCCACGTCGATCACCTCGGTTGCCGCCGCGCGGGGCGGCGGGGTCGTGGGTTCGGGCATCTCGCGAGGCTCGCTGAACTGCGGCGGCGGAAACCGCTGCACCGCCGAGGCCAGCGAAAACAGCGCCAGCCAAAGCAGCAGCGCCCACCGCAGCCGCGACATCCCTCGCAGGATGGGCTTTAGCCCGTCACATTGATTACCCCGTCGGGGCCTTGCCTGTGCCGCACACACACCGCTCATTTAAACTCCTTGAGCAGGTAGGGCCTCTTGGCCGGCACGCGTTCGAAGGCCTGCGACGGACAGGCCGCGGCGATAGCGCACTCGTTGCAGTTGACGCAGCGATCGTGCCGCACCTGCAGGTACAGCGAACCGTTGCCGAAAGCCGTGCAGCCTTTGACGCACTTGCCGCAGCCGATGCACAGCTCTTCGATGACGGTGTATTCAAAGTACGGGTCTTCGATAAACGTGCGGATGATCGCGCCGGTCGGGCAAAGCTGATTTTCCGCCGCGGTGGTCAGCTCGCCCGGCTCGGGGATAAAATAGCCCGTGCACAGATCGCAGTAACCGCATATCGCATACGAATGCACACACTTGACCGCCGATTCGTTGAAGATACAGTGTGTCGCGCACTTGCCGCAGGCGATGCACTTATACGGGTCGATCTGCCAGACAAGGGGCTCGTTCGGACTGCGCGCCGCCAGCGTTGCGCCCGCGGCGCCCGTAGCGGCCAGCACACCGCCCCAGGCCCCCTCGCGCAGAAAACGCCGCCGTGTCGTTTTTGGATTCTCAGCCATGTTCACCATCCCCTCTCACTTGCTTGAACGACAGGCCCCGCGGCCGCCTGCACGCGGCAAGCAGTGCGCACCGGTCGCAGCCAATCTGTCCCTGCGGGTCCAGGCACGCGTTTTCGCCCAGCGTGCCATTGCGCCGGGACAGGGCCGCACCGCCGGCGACCGCGCCCATTGCGATACCGCTGCGCAGCGCCGCCCGCAGAAAACCGCGTCGCTTTTCTAAGGTCCGGTTGTTGTTCTCACACATAGGTCAAAGTTCTTTCTTCTCAAAAACACGCACCACATTGCGAAAAATATCCAGTACATACACCCGTCCATCGGCATCGGCCGCCACGCCGAAGCCTCGCACCTGGGCGTCCTGCGGACGTTCATAAACCCGCATCGAATCGATCACCTCCAGTTGCTCCGGCCCGGCCACCACGCCGATGAGCTCTCCCTGCGGGTCGTATTCCTTGATACGCACCAGCCCCTTTTCACTGGTGATATAATGGCCGTTGGGCAGCACTGCCAGGGACGCCGGATTGCAGCAGCCGCTAAAGCCCTCAATACCGATGGACGGCCGGCCCCACCACCATTCGCGGTGGCCGTCGATGGTCCAGGCCTCGACCAGATGCCGCCCGGAGTTGACGATTCGCAGCAGCCCGTCCGGGGCCGCGGCCAGGTTAAAGCCGTACGGGCTGGGAATGACCAGGCCCGGATGATTGCGGTCGGCGTCGCGCTGACCGAATTGCGCAACGACTTGGCCGTCTGTGTTGTATCGCCACACGCTCCTGCTGCCGGCATCGGCGGCAAAGACATAGCCGCCCTGCAGCGCCAGCGAGGTCAGCAGGGCCTGCTCATGGGGCCGTTGCCATTGAGCAAGAGAATCGCCGTTTGTGTCGTACACCGCGATGTGATCGATCAGTCCGGCATACAGCCGTCCGTCGGCATCCGGCGCGATCGCTGTCGGCTCGGCCGGGCAGTCAATGGCTCCAAGGCGACGGCCGTCGGCGCTGAATTGGACGATCTGCTTATCGCCGGCCACCCACAGCGTATTGTCCGGACCTGCGGCAATCACGCGGCTTTGCGCCAGGCCGGTCGGGAATGTCTGGCTGATCTGCTCATACAGGATCAGATCCGGATCAATTACGGCGTATTCGGACAAATCATAGATGTATTCAGGCCCCAGCGGTGCCAGCGGCCTGTCGGCGTCCATCAACAAAAACGCCGCTATCGCCGCAATGCCGGCGACAATGACGACAGCGATGCCGATGAGCGTTGTCTGTGTTGTTCCCGATTCGGTTCGCATTATTAACTCTCAGATTGTCCCAATACGCCTCAATCTTACTATAGTATAAGGTGCCCCAAAAAACAAGCCTCTTTGCGATTATTGTGCTGACACATCGACACAGACCATCGTCGTTAAATCGCGCACAATCAGCCGCCCGTCGGCCATTGCCGGCGGGCCCCAGCTTTCATGGCCATCCAGGACCCTGGCTCGCGCGAGCAATTCAAAACGATCCGGCCTAGCTCGCACCAACGACAACAGGCCGTCGTCATTTAAAATATAAATCAGCCCGTTGGCGATCATATATGCCCCCAGACCAAACCGATTCTCTGAGCCGCTTGTCCAGCGGATCGTCCCGTCCGGGTCCATACACACCAGCTGCCTGTCTGGCCGCACGCCGTAAATGTGCCCTTCGTGATAAATCGGCGTCTGCTGGTCGGAGCCGAACACCTGCGGCGGCTGTTCAAACAGCACCTCGGGGACAAATGCCTCCGACTGCTGTTGGACCTGAAGCATCATTGCGCCGCGATTGTACCCGCCGGAGATAAACACCCGCCCGTCGCCGACATCAATCGGCGAGGCGATACCGATGCGCAGCCGCCAAGCGTCGGTTTTCCATAATATATCGCCCGTCTCGGCCGCAACGGCCGCGATGCCCTCGTTGGCGGAGTACACATACGCCGGAACATTGTCAAATTCCGTCTGCAAAATGGATGTATGTGTCATCTGCCAGCGGTCAAACGTCGGCGCCTCCCATAGCACCTGACCGGTTTCCAGCTCCACCGCCATCATCAGCGTCTCGGTGCCGACCGGAGCGAGAATCACAGTGTCATCGACGATCAGCGGACACTGCCCGGCATACCACAGCGGCTCGTTCGTGCCGAATTCTCTGACAAGGTCAATCATCCACAAGAACTCGCCCGTCTCGGCGTCCAGGCACACCACGTGGCATTTAGGCCCGATGGTGACCACATAATCATCATTGACCGCCGGCACGGTGCGGCTCATCCCGTGATTGCGACGCACCACTACCGGGTAGGAGTACCGCCAGATTTCCCGTCCGTCATCCAGCGACAGGCAGCGAATCGCGTCCCGCTGGTTGTCCATATCGTAGTCGATGATATATACGCGGCCATTGTGAACCGCCGCCCCGGCGTATCCTTCGCCCAAGTCGATGCGCCACAACTCAGGCAGGCCCTCGCTCGGCCAGGATTCGGCCAGTTCGACAGACGGATCCTCGAGAATGCCGTCACGGTGGGGTCCGCGAAAGCCCGGCCAGTTTGCCGTGATCGACGAGGGCTGCCCGTCGAATGTTTCCAGCGTGCCGGTCAGATCCACCGGCTCGTCGGAAATTTCGGGCGCCTCGGGCCGTCCGTCCAGCCCCGCCACACGCGGCTCAACCGTAAACGCATGGTAGCGATAAATCCAGTCGATCACCGCCCCGGACGCTGTGGCCGCGACGACGATCGGTATTATCCATCCGATTGCATGCTTCATCAAGGCTTCATTCTTAACGTATAGTGTAGGGTGGGCAGTGCCCACCTCAACTTATTCATTCCGCAAATTATCCAGTAAATTCCGCTTCAGCGCCGCCCGCGAGGCCAGCGCGACCCACAGCAGGCCGCACAGGAAGATCACCACCGGCAAAAGCACCGCTGTTATAACCGCAACGGCCCCGGCGGTCAACACACTCGGCAAAACAGCCACCGCCGCCGCGATGCCGCCTGCCAGCAAACCGGCCGCGAACAATCCAGCATGTTCGGCCAGCAATACCCGGCGGATCGTCGCCTTGGAAAAGCCCATCGCCTGCATCATCGCCAACTCGCCGCACCGATCCATTACGTTAAACAGCAACACCAGTCCCGCCCCGACACTGCCGAGCACAAGGCCCAGTCCGCCGAGGGCCAAGAAGATCGCCAAATAGGTATTTTCTACCCGTAAAAAGTTTTGCAGAATCGACTCGGTCGTCATCACCTCCGCCCCGGAGTCGGCCAGTTGGCGCGACAGGGCCGGGCCAAGGGCGTCGGCCTTCTCATGATCGGCATCGACCAGAAAAACGCTGTAGCCGCCCTCAGAGGCGAACCGGTCGATAAAATCACGTTCATTGACTAACAGACGCCCTTGGAAGACCGAATCTTGCATAATAGCGACAATTTTCAGGTTAAATTCCTGTCCCCGGTCGTCGGGCATCGTGAGCGTATCGCCCAAATTCAGCCCCAGACTCCAATAAACCGTCGCATAGTCCCCGATGGCGGGGATGGTTGTATCGTCGATAGGTTCTGTCAGCAATTTCCAGGGCGAGTTGCCTGACCGCTCGGCGCTACGAAATGCGAACGCCTCGCGCCGGGCAAACTCCTCCGGCTCCACGCCCAGCACGGTAGGCTGCTGGGCACGGTGAAGGTTCAGGCAGCTTGCATCATCGCCGCGGCGCTGACGCATGGACACAAAGGCCGGCTTCTCGGCGATATCCGCCTGTCGCGCAAG
>PXAQ01000174.1 GCA_003567095.1 Phycisphaerae bacterium | reverse complement strand
GGCCAAGTTTGCCTCGGCGTTTTACGGGCCGTTTCGCGATGCCGCCGGCAGCACGCCGGGCCGGGGTGACCGCAAAAGCTACCAGATGGACCCGGCCGCCGGGTCGCAGGCGATGCGGGAAATCGCCCTGGACATCGAGGAGGGGGCCGATATGGTGATGGTCAAGCCGGCGCTGGCATACCTGGACATTATCCGGCAGGCCAAAGACCGCTTCGATGTACCGCTGGCGGCGTATCATGTCTCGGGCGAGTATATGATGATTCACGCCGCGGCCGAAAAGGGGCTGTGCGACCTGCAGGCGACGATGCTCGAGACGCTGACGGCGATCAAACGGGCCGGGGCGGAGGTGACTGTCACGTATTTTGCGAAAGAGGCGGCGCGGATTGTTTGAATGTGAAATGTCAAATGTCAAAGCCCATCATAGGAGAGCATTGAACCATGACGGATTATCGCAGACGGAAGTATCCCGGCGGATATTATTTCTTTACGGTTATCACTCATGATCGACGGCCTCTATTTGTGCATGAGGGCGCACGGGCCTGTCTTCGTCAGGCGTGGGTTCAGACGCACGCTAAACGACCATTTAAGACTATCGCGTTGTGTTTGATGCCGGACCATCTGCACTGTGTCTGGAAGCTGCCGGATAACGATTTTAATTATTCCTGTCGATGGGCGAGCATCAAGAGCGGATTTACCCGTCTATGGCTTTTAATTGGAGGCCAGCAAGCTGACCAATCGCCTTCAAGAATCAAAAAAAGGGAACGGGCGTCTGGCAGCGACGGTTTTGGGAACATCAAATCAGAGATTGGGATGATCTGGAAAATCATGTGCGATATATCCACACCAATCCTGTCAAGCATGGCCTGGTGGAGCATCCACAGCAATGGCCGTGGAGTACGTGGCACAGATATTACAAGAGGGGCTTTTATTCGCAGGAGCCAACGGGTATAATTGGAGTCGATGATGTGTTTGGGGCAGGCGAGTAAATGGTGTGCGTGATGGGCTAAAGCCCATCCTACCAGATGTTGCGGAATTTATGGCAAATGCGATTATAAAACCTGCGGTTGCGGCGTTTGAGGTCACGGGTCGGTGTCCGCTGCGGTGTCGGCATTGTCGGGCGGCGGCGGTCGGCCGGGGGGGCGATCCACTGGATACGGCGGCCTGCAAGGCGATCCTCAAGGGGCTGGCCGATTATACGCGGTGCGTGTTGATATTTACCGGCGGCGAGCCGATGATGCGCGGCGACATTGTGGAATTGGTGGCTGACTCGCGGTCGCTGGGGCTGCGGCCGGTGATGGCCACGTGCGGCCAGGGGCTGGATCGGGCGGCGATGGCCCGGCTCAAAGAGGCCGGCCTGCTGTCGTTTTCATTTTCGCTGGACGGGGCCGATGCGGCGACGCATGACGGCTTTCGTCAAAGCGAGGGGGCCTTTGCGCTGGTGATGGAGGCTGTCGAGGCGGCCAAAGCGGTCGGGATTCGGTTTCAGATCAATACGACACTGACGCGGCTGAATATTGAGTCCATCGAGGCGATTGCCAAACTGTCGGTCGCGCTGGGGGCGGCGTGTTGGAATCCGTTTGTTCTGGTGCCGGTCGGCCGGGCCGATGCGATTCGGGAGTTGCTCTTTGCGCCGGCCGAGTATGAGGCGGCGCTTCGGCGACTGGCAAAACTGAAGGCGGCGCTGCCGATTGAGATGCGGGTCACATGCGGGCCGCAGTTTGCCCGTGTTGCGCGGCAGGAAAAGATCGCCGGTGCCGACAACGTGCCCGGCTGCCTGGCGGCGACGGGATTTGTGTTCATCAGCCGAGCCGGCGATGTGCAGACGTGTGGCTTTCTGGAGCAATCGGCGGGTAATCTGATTGAGGCCGGCTTTGACTTCGGCCGCATCTGGGAGCGGTCGCCGCTGCTGGTGGGCCTGCGCGACCACGGGCTCTACCAAGGCGCGTGCGGAGCCTGCGGGTACCTGGATGTGTGTCGCGGGTGTCGGGCGCGGGCGCTGTCGGTGCTGGGCGATGTGTATGGCGAGGATCCGATTTGTGTCAGGACAGGGCGAAAGGATGGCCGATGACTTCGCTGACGGGATTTCAACAGGCCCTGCTGCGGGCCGTTCAGGAGCCGCTGGCGATCTGCGAGCGGCCGTTTGCGGCGATGGCAGAGCCGCTGGGTTGTGATGAACAGAGGCTGCTGGCCGAGATTCGACGGCTCAAGGACGATGGGCTGATTCGCCGGTATCGTCCGCAATTGCGCTATCGGGCGCTGGGGCGCGCAGCGGTGCTGGCCGCGGCGGCGGTTCCCGAAGAGCGGCTTGAGCAGACCGCCGCGCTGGTCAGCGCGCTGGCGGGGGTCTCGCACAACTACCAGCGTGACGGTCGGCTGAATCTGTGGTTTACGCTGCAGGGCGCGTCGATGGGTGAGATTGACGCGGCGCTGGAGCGGCTGCGGGAGAAGACGGCGCTGGCGTTTTACAGCTTTGCCGCCGAGAAAGTTTATAAACTTGACGTGCGGTTTGATCCGGCCGGGCCGGGGGCGGTGTGGTTTACGCCCGGGCCGGCTCCTGAACGCCGAGAGGCCGATGAAAGGCAACCGGTTGCGGTGTCATTGAGCGACCCGGAGAAGGCGGCCCTTGCGGCGCTGCAGTCCGAGCTGCCGTTGGTCTGTCGTCCGTTTGACCAGATGCTGGCCTCTATAAGCGGGCAAGATCCAGTGTCCCTCTTGACGGCGCTGGCTGGCAAGGGCGTGCTTGGCAAGATCGCCGCGGTGGTGGATTATAAACGGCTGGGGTATGTGGCCAACGCGATGGTCTGCGTGGCACTGGACGCCGGGCGCGTCGATGCGCTCGGCCGGGAGCTGGCGCGGATTCCGGCGGTCAGCCACTGTTACCGTCGCCGAACATATCCCGACTGGCCTTATGCGCTGTATGCGATGGTTCACGCCGATACGCTGGACCGTATCGATGCGTTTGTGCGGCGGTTTTGCCATACCCATAGGGTAAGCGATTATATGATCTTGCCCACCGTGCGCGAGTTTAAAAAGAGCCCCGTTCGCATTGCCTTTTGATGCGCACTATCATTGTTGTAAATCTTCCACCTTAAACGGAAACGCCTCGGGCAGGACCGTAATCGCGGTGCTCAATCGCATCGGGTACGCGCCGCCGAATTGCACTTCGACAAACCAGGCGCCCCATCCTTCATCCGGGGCCTGCATGGCCACTTCAACGCGCTGCTGGCCTTGCAAATCCTGGCGATGCCAGCGGGACTGCCTGAAATCACGGTTGTCCGAGCGGGCTGACCAGAGTATCGGTTTGGCGTCCGGATCATCCCACTGCACAACCAGCGTGTTGGGATCTTCGTGATGCCAGGTCAATTCGGGCAGGTCTTTGTCGGCAAAGTTCAGTCGCGCAAACGAGGCCAGTGTCTGGAGGCTTGTTGCGACACCGCCGGCCGAGTCCGACTGCAAATCATGGCCGGCGTTGGGGCTGTAATGCAGATAGGTGGGGCCAACAAGATCGGGAACATACAGGTTGGCGGCATCCACCGTCCAGTACGGGTCGTTGGTGCCCAGCGCGATGAGCTTCGGGACGGTAATGGCGTCGCGATAGGCGTATGGATCGACCATCGCCAGCAACTGTTGTCCGCGTTCGGTCTCGAGAAGTTCCATATCCAGAACACCGTAATCGACGTATTCTTGTATCATCGCACTATATCGGCCGTAGGACTTGAGCTGACGCTCCATCTGCGGGCCCATGTTCAGCACATCGATGACCATCGGGGCGATGCCGGTGACCCGATCATCTACGGCAGCGGTCAGCCATGTCGTCCAGCCGCGTTTGGATGGGCCGCAGACAAAGAAGCTGTCAATCGGGGTCTCGGTGTAATGCTCGGACAACCGGCTGATGGCGTCCATTGCCGCGGTGGCGCTCTTGGTCATCGGAAAAAGAAGCGGATATTCAGGGTCGCCTGTTTCGAGGTACCGTTTAAAGGTGTAAGCGATGAGGTCATCCTCCCAACGGCCGTCCTTGATCGGCTGATTGGGCACCTGCATCAAGACGGCAATGGTCGAGCCGACCTGCTCGCTCAGGGCCGAGGTGATCATGGTGGTCGACAGATCCAACTGAGGCGGATCTTTTCGGTTGCGGCCGCCGGTAATGAACAGCAGGGCCTTGTCCTCAAATCGGCGCTCGTGGGGTTGGATGATGTACAGCCAGTGTGTCCACGTCAGATCCCGCCACTGCTGGGAGGTTAGATGGACAATATAGAGGTCGGTTTTATCCAGAGGCACAGTGCGGACGACCTCGAAATCGAAGACCTCTTGGGGTTTGGCCATGTAATCGCGAAGCGCGCAGGCATTTTCGCCGGCTGACACGCCGACCGAAAACACGCCGCACAACACCATAACCGCCATCACAGAGATCATGGTCGGGAGTTTTCTCAGTTTTAAAGTAGACAATTTTAGCCCTCATCACAAGTTGACATTGTTCGTTATGTGTTCCACACTGGCTTTACAGTAATCAGTGAATACGCCATTGGCAACGGCAAAGTTACGACTGATTTGATTGTTCTGAAAACTGCCGCAGCAGGCCAAATCTGACAATGGGGGTTTTCTCTCGGTGCCCAATGGGGTATAATCGGCGTTTGTTATGCAACAAAATGGTTTACGAACAGGCTGTCTCGGCGGGCTGCTGGCCGGGACTCTATTTTTATCGGCGTTTTTGCTGTTTCAGGTCCAGCCGCTGCTGGGACGCTATGTCTTGCCGTGGTTCGGCGGGATGCCGGAGGTCTGGACGGCGTGTATGCTGTTTTTCCAGATGTTCCTGCTGGGCGGCTATGCCTATGCGCACGCGCTGAGCCGGCTGTCGCTGCGCTGGCAGGCGGCGATTCACGGGGCGCTGGTGCTGATTGCGGCCGCGACGCTGTCGGTGATTCCCGATGCGGCACTGCGACCCAGCCCGGACGATGTGCCAGTGCTCAAAATTCTGTGGATTTGCGCAGTCTCTGTCGGGGCGGCGTATTTCGTGCTGGCCGCCAGCAGTCCGATGATCCAAAGCTGGTTTGCGCGGGCCCTGCCGGGGCGCAATCCCTATCGGCTCTACGCGCTGAGCAATGTCGGTTCGCTGCTGGCGCTGGCCAGCTTTCCGTTCGTCTTTGAGCCGTTGATGAGTCGGGACTCCACGGCGCGGCTGTGGTCGGCGGGGTTTTGGGGGTATACGGTCCTGGTTGTTCTCTGTGCGGCGGCGCTGATCCGGCGGTCTCTGGCGGGCAGTGGGCAAGGCACGGACGCAGGGGGCCCAACGGAAACCATCCCCGTAACCGGCACGGTTCACAAGACCGCCGCCGAGGCCAGGCCGACGGCAACAGGCGCAGCGCGGCCGTCGTGGCGCGACTGGCTGATGTGGCTGGTCCTGCCGATGACCGCCTCGACGGCACTGCTGGCGGTGACCAACAAGGTGACGCTGGATATCGCGGTGATTCCGTTTTTGTGGGTCTTGCCGCTGACGCTGTACCTGCTGTCGTTTGTGTTGTGCTTTGACCATCCGCGGTGGTATCGGCGCGGGGCGTTTATGGCCGTACTGGTCGCGGCCATCGGGGGGATGATCTGGATCGACCGCCGAGGCAACACGATGCACGCGGCGACGATCATTACGATTTATGCGGTGACGCTGTTTGCCTG
Source organism: Phycisphaerae bacterium (assembly GCA_003567095.1). Next base: position 269 of record PXAQ01000174.1, on the reverse strand, counting down.
CTGTATGATCTGTCACGGCCAGTTGTATCAACAGCGTCCGCAAAGTCGGCACCTGACGGGCTTTTACCTGATGATCGCCCTCGGCGGTGCGCTGGGCGGGGTGTTTGTGGCGGTTGTGGCTCCGCTGATCTTTACGTATTATCATGAGCTGCAGCTTAGTCTGCTGGCGACGGTCCTTCTGGTGCTGATGAGCCAGAAAAACGTCTCCAGCGGCTTTGCCAAACGACGGCGCTGGTGGGCGGCGTTGATATTGCTGGCGGGGCTGGGGG
>PXAQ01000118.1 GCA_003567095.1 Phycisphaerae bacterium | reverse complement strand
CTTGCGGGGCTTGAGCGAAAATCCGTCCCAGCCTGCTTTTTTATTCTTTGCCATAGCGATCATTTCTTCAATAAATCCGAAATTCGAATATCGAAATTCGAAACAAATTTAAATGACAAAATAGCGAATGCTTCAAGCAATTTGTTTTGAATTTTTGTCATTAAATTTTTGATATTGTTTCGGGTTTCGTGCTTCGTGCTTCGAATTTTCTCTCTGTTATCCATTCTCCATCGCCTCTCGTATCGCGGCGATGGCCGCGGCGCGGTCGGGTTTGCCGAAGATGGCATTGCCGGCCACAAAGGTGTCGGCGCCGTAGCGTCTGACCGTGCCGACGGTTGTCGGGTCGATGCCGCCGTCGACTTCAATGCGCACCGCCGGGCCGACGATCTGCCGCAGACGGATACACTTTTGCGCCGCGTCATCCATAAAGGACTGACCGCCGAAGCCCGGATTAACCGTCATCACCAGCACCATATCGCACAGCGGCGCGACCGCCTCGACGGCCTCGACGGGTGTGTCGGGGTTCAACGTCACGCCGACCGTCACACCCAGACCCCGCAGATAGCTGACGAATGCCGCAGGGTCGCTGACCGTCTCGACGTGAAACGTAATGTGGTCGCTGCCCGCCTCGGCAAATCGCTCGGCGTACGTTTCCGGATTCGTAATCATCAGGTGCGTATCCAGCACCGCGTCAGTACACTTGCGAATCCAGGCCACCACCGGGGGGCCGAACGTGATATTCGGCACAAAGTGTCCGTCCATCACATCCAGATGCACCACCTCGATGCCGGCTTGCGTGACCTGCGCGATTTCCGTGGCCAAATTGGCAAAATCGGCGCTCAGGACCGACGGGACAATCTGAAAGGTCCCGGCTTTCGGCAGTCTGCGTTGCGTCATTATTCGTAGCTCGTTTTTCGTCTTAATGTAATTCAAAATTCAAAATTATGAATTCAAAATTACACCTTTATTTGGCGTCGAGGATATCGAGGCATTTGAATTTTTTGCCTTCGAGAAATTCCAGGCTCGCCCCGCCGCCGGTGGAGATGTGGCTGACGCGATCCTGCAGCTTCAACAGCGCAATCGCGCTGGCGCTGTCGCCGCCGCCGATAATACTGCGGGCGCCGTTGTCGGTCGCCTCGGCCACCGCCATCGCCACGGCCTTGGTGCCGGCGTCAAACGGGGCCATCTCGAAAACGCCCATCGGCCCGTTCCAGACGATGGTTCTGGCGGTTTTGAGCTTTTCGGCAAATGTCTGCTGCGTTGCCGGGCCGATATCCATGCCCTGCCAGCCGTCGTCAATATCGCCGGAGACGACTTTGTTCTCGGCGCCGGCCTTGAATTCTTTGGCCACGGCCGTGTCGGACGGCAGGACAATGTCACAGCCGATGTCTTTGGCCTGCTTGAGCAGGTCGTTGGCTTTGTCGATGAAATCCGTCTCACACAGGCTGTCGCCGACCCGCTTGCCCTGGGCCTTGAAGAAGGTATAGGCCATCGCTCCGCCGATGAGAATGCTGTCGACCTTGCGGAGCAGGTTCTCAATAACGCCGATCTTGTCGGACACCTTGGCCCCGCCCAGGATCGCCACGAACGGACGCTGGGGGTCCTCGAGGGTGTCGCCGAGGTACTTCAGCTCTTTTTCGATGAGAAAGCCGATCACGCGATCCTTGCCTTCCATCATCACCGGCACGGTGTACATCGAGGCATTGTCGCGATGGGCCGTGCCGAAGGCGTCATCGACATACACGTCGGCCAGCTCGGCAAGCTGTTTGGCAAAGTCGTCCTTGGCCTGACGCAACTGGGCATCTTCCTTGGCGGCCTTGTCCTTGATGGTCTCTTCCTTGTGGAAGCGCACGTTTTCCAGCAGCATCACCTCGCCGGGTTTGAGGCCGGCGGCCTTGGTCTTGATCTCCGGACCGACACAGTCCTCGGCAAAAACAACATCCTTGCCGAGCAGCTCACCCAGCCGCTTGGCCACCGGCGCCAGGGAAAACGTCGGATCCGGCGCGCCTTTGGGCCGTCCCAAGTGGCTCATCAAAATCAGCGAGCCGCCCTGTGCCAGCACATGCTTGATCGTCGGCAGCGCCTGGACGATCCGGTTGTCGTTGGTGATGTTTTGCTTGTCATCGAGCGGAACATTAAAGTCCACCCGCATCAGTACTTTTTTGCCGTCTACATTAATATCGGCGACCGTTTTCTTATCCATCATGAATCCTTTCTGATCCAAAACCAAGAAAAGCCCGCGGCCAGGCGCGGCGCGGGCTTTTCAGAAGTGTCACATTCAACGCGCCCGTATGGGCGAGAAACAACTTGTCTTACATCGTTGCCACTTTGGCAATCAGATCGACCGTCCGGCAGGAGTAGCCCCACTCGTTGTCGTACCAACTGACGACCTTGACGGTCTTGCCCTGGGCCATCGTGCACAGCGAATCGAAAATGCTCGAGCGTTCATCGCCGATGATGTCGCTGCTGACGATCGGCTCATCACAGTAGCCCAGAATGCCCTTGAGCGGGCCGTCGGCGGCCTTCTTGACCGCGGCGTTGACCTCGTCTGCGGTCACTTCCTTTTTCAGATCGACAACCAGGTCCACACAGCTTCCAGTGATCACCGGCACGCGGAGGGCATAGCCGTCCAGCTTGCCCTGAAGGTGCGGGATGACCTTGCCGACGGCCTTGGCGGCGCCGGTCGTGGTGGGGATGATGTTCTGAGCGGCCGCACGGGCGCGACGCAGATCGCTGTGAATCTGGTCACAGACATTCTGGTCGTTGGTGTAGCCGTGAACCGTGACCATCAGACCCTTTTCGATGCCGAACGCGTCATCCAGCGCCTTGGCCAGCGGAGCCAGGCAGTTGGTGGTGCAGCTTGCGTTGGAGATTGACTTGGTCTGTGCGGTGATGTCGCTGTCGTTGACACCGAGCACGACGGTCGCATCGATAGCGTCCTTGGCCGGGACGGTCAGGATGACCTTTTTGGCGCCGGCTGTGATATGGTCTTCATAACCGCCCTTGGGGGACGTTTTGGCACGGAAAATGCCGGTCGACTCGACGACGACCTCGACGCCCAGATCCTTCCAGGGCAGATCGGCCGGACTGCGCTCGGCAAGCGACTTGACGGCCACGCCGTTGATGACGATGCTGTCTTCGGTCGCCTCGACGGTTCCCTTCCACGGGCCGAACACCGTGTCATACTTGAACAGGTGCGCCAGACTCTTGTTATCGGCCAGATCGTTGATCGCCACCAATTCCATGTCTTTGCGATCCATAATAATCCGGGCCACTGCGCGGCCGATACGGCCAAATCCATTAATTGCAACTTTGGTTGCCATTGGAAACTCCCTTTCAAAAAACGTTAATATTCGCTTACTGCATACTTTCTCCGCTCACAGACGGAACCACAAAGTGCGTACTGTAGAGACTGGTAAGGGGGTTGTCAAGATTTTTTGGACAAATCCCAAGCAAAAAAATCGGCCATACGCGACGGGAGACTTCGGGGCAATTTTAGTGACATTCCTCGTCTTTTAAAGTGAAAATTAAGCCAAAAAATGATCGCGACCCGTCAAATATCAGGCAGACCAGGCGTGCAAATCCGCCGCTGTCTCATGACGGCGACGGTCAAGACGACGGCAGTGTTTGCAGCAGGGAATGGGCCTGATCGGCATAGATGCTCTCTGCATATATCACCAGAAAGGTGGTCAGAATTTGCCGGATATCCTCCAGCAGAACCCGGCGCTGGTCGCCCTCAAGCTCGGAGTCTTTCCAGAGTTGCAGCAGCGACTGGGCCTTTTCGTAGTGCGCCCGAGCGCCGACATCGGAAACGCGGTACAGGTGCATCAATTCCGTCAATGCCGACGCGCGGTCGTGGGGGTCGGGGATGGTCATCGCCTTGGCCAAGAGAACATCGCCGCGCAGCGGATCGTCTTCGGTCATCTCTGACAGCAGGGTATTGAGCCGCGCCTCATACTCCAGCGAATACGGATTCAAGCCAATAAACACCGCGAGGCGGCGCCGTGATGCGTCATCCGAACCTCGTTTTACAGGGTCAATCAGCCGCTGAAGATTGCGCAGTCGAAGATCCAGATTGCGCAATTTTCGCCGGCCCAGTACCGTCGGCGAGGGCGGCTCAAAGGCCGCGAAAATGGACTCACCAGCCTGCTGAGCGGCCTGTTGGGTGGTTTTTTCAAGCTGCTGTCGCACTAGGGTACGGGTGACCTGCGTCAATTCCATCGCCCGCTCAAAACGCCCTTCGGCCGCATCGTGCCAGGCCAGACGCCAGCGGGCCTCCAACGATTCGGGGCTTTGCGGAAACCGGTTAAACAGCTCCTGCCAGATGAGCACATTGCTTTTAAACGGATAATCGTTGTAAAAACGCAGCGTCTCGGTATGCCTGAAATGGCGGATATCGGGATGGTACTCGTTCAGCAGTGCGGTGAAATAGAGCGTGATCGGCATGCGTTTGCTTTGCGGCCAGCGATCTTTAAAGACTTGATAATCCAACAGCAAATCATCCCGCCGCCGTCGATAGTTCAGGCGTTCGGGCATTTTCTCGACAAACCACCAGGGCCATGCCAGCAACCTCATTTCCTGTTCGACCTCGGCCTTGAGCCGCTCGCGGAGCTGCTCGGCGTCAATCGGGTAGTACCGTCCGGTCAGAAAACTGCGCTGGGCGTCATCGGCAATCACCGCGTCAATCACCTCGGACAGGGAGTAGGAATGAAACTCGGTGGCTTCTTCAGGATTGTTGCCGGCCACATAAAGCTGATAGTCCAACTCCGCAAAGCCGATATGCGAGCGAAAGACGCCGTAGGTCGCTGCCAGCATCACCAGCGTGACCGCAAAAATCAGGCCGGGGCGGTACCGCGTATAATGACCAATGCCCAGGACCACCGCCGCCATAAACAACCCCATCAGCCAGGCGTAAATCCACGGGGAATATGAAAAACCCCACCGCAACGGGTCGGCGGTCGAGTAGCCGCCCCATAACGCCCAGTACACCATTTGCGGCGACAGACAGAGCATGATCCCGATAAATCGGGACCGGAATCGCAAGGGGCGGCATGCCACCGCGATGCAGCCGAGCGTCACAAACAGCCCGAAGAAATACAGTCCGGCGATAAACATCACCGACACGATGAAGGGAATGCTGTAGCGAAAGCTGTACAGTTGCGAGACCAGTACCGGCGTGGCCGCCAGAATGCCCATCACCGTCCCGAGGACCACAATCTGCCAGGGATACTCATAAATACTCAAGGGAAAAGCGACAAACCGCCCCAAATTCCACAGCGCCGGATCAATCAAATCGGCCGGAATCAGCGAGATCACCCCGCCGATGACTATCCGGTTCCACCCCCAACAGGCAAGAATATACATCACCACCGCCAGACCCCAAAAACGCAGGACAAACGGGTGGCTGTAGTGCAGCGTCGGGCCGGCGGCCATAAATGACTTCAGCGGCCCCGTCGTCGTTTTTTTCGTTTTTGGTGATTGAGCCATGATTTATGACGAAGACTGATTAAGATCTAAAAGATGCCAAAAATTACCCACAAAGGCCTGCAATAAGCGATTCTCATATCCTTTATCATACCGACTCGAGATTGCCAGGTAAATAAAAAACTTTCGCCATCTGCCGGTTTCCGTCCAAAGAGCCGCCTATAGGGGCTTTGCCGGGCTCAACGTGGGGCCATGGACGGTTGATGCTGCCGGTCTCAGCCGAGGGTCAAATAGCGGTCTTTGTCATAATAGGCCACACGTACTGAAACCCGTCCCGCGTCAACAGAACCGGACTGCCGATTTGATGTGCCGACCAGACCGGCGCAACATCGATGTGCTCAATAATCTCCGAATGCTCGGCCACCGCACCCGCAAACGCCGCCGGGGTCATCACACAAACCAACACGCGTATCACAGCATACCGGCGACCAAGATTGCGTACTCGCACCCTATCACCTTTTCACTTAAACAATGCTATTCATGTCCTGTCAAATCGGTACATGGGTTTGGGTTTTTTCTTTTTGGCTTTGCCGCCGGTTTTGGCGGTGACGGGCACGGTGCTTTGGGCCTGGAGCGCTTCCTTTTCGCG
>PXAQ01000039.1 GCA_003567095.1 Phycisphaerae bacterium | reverse complement strand
GGTCAAAAGTACGGTTTATGAGTCCGGCAGCGAGTACATCTACGGGTACGAGATCACCGGTGGAACGGTGGATGTCAGTACCCTGTCAATTGCGATTTTGCCTGGGGCGACAGTCGGCAACGGCGGCATTTTTACGTTTAACGGGCCTGGCGTCGTTGCGACTGGTTGGGGCCCGGTAGGCTCGCCGATCGTCACTATGGATGCCAAGTTCGACAGTCCGCAGGTGGAAGCCGGCCAGAGTTCGCTGATGGTCTGGTTCACAAGCCCGCTGTCGCCGATTGAGGGCGATGGAGCCACGCTGGGTATTACCGATGGTGAATTCATTTCAACCGTAGGAGTCAGCCAGATATTGACCCCGATTCCGGAGCCGGCGACGGTGATGCTGCTGGGGATCGGTGCGGCACTGGCAGCCTGTGTAAAACGGCGTTCTCGTTAACTAAATCCTATTTGTGGTACACAGGCGGAACACATGCCGCTTGTGTACCACGTTGACACATTCACTTTCTGACAAGAGAGGGACGATGAGCATGAAGATCTCAGTAACATTTTTATTGTTGGCCGCCTTGGTATTGGCGGTTCCATCCGCCCGGGCTGGTTTGACCTATCTTCCGGACGGGTATATGGACGGGGGGGGTAACTCGGCAAACTTTGGCGTTAGTCTTGGCGGGGGTCAATTCGCAAGCGGTCGCATAGAATTTGCGGTGTATGATACGCAGATGGTTGAGGGCCTGGACTTTGCTTCCCCGGGCAATCGTCGCTATGTGTATGCCTATCAGATTTTCTCCGAAAACGCCAACGCATCCCTGCTGCATTTTGGCCTGACAGGGATTGAGTCCGGTGCTATTCTGTCGGAGGATGATATTGGTACGGACGATGTGTACGGTGGCGTGCCGGCGGAAGACTATGGCTTTAACCTGACCCGGACCAAGGCCTTTTTTAAGTTTGAAGACGGGCTGTTGGTTCAGGGTGAAAACTCTGTGCTGCTGCTGCTGGGCAGTGATGGTGGGCCGACCATCGGCGGCTATGAGTTTACGCCTTCTGCGGATCCTGAAATTCCTGTGCCGGAAATTCCGGAGCCGGCGACCTTGGCGCTGCTGCTGGGCGGTTCGCTGCTGGCATTTCGCAGGCCCAGGTAACAAAGAATAGACGTAGTTTAAAGCGTTTAAACCAATCCGAGTTCCATTTTAATGGGGGGAACGACGATGAGCAGACTGCTTATGACGTTGTCAAGAACAATGGTTGCGTCGCTGTTGATTGTAACAGCGGGTATGGCGCATGCGGTTGACGGTGATCCGTTGGGGTATACGCTGCTGATTCAGCAGAGCCCGGCCGATGCCGGCGCCGTCACGCCGGGTGCAGGTGTCCACAAAGTCAGTGTCGGCCAGACGGTGACTTTGTCGGCGGTGCCGCGCCCGGGGTATCAGTTTTTATACTGGCTGGGCGATGTTTCGGCGTCAACGGCAACGGATACCTCGATCAATGTCGATTCACCCAAGATGGTCGTTGCGGTCTTTGGACGGGAGTCCTTCGAGGACGAACTGCTCGGCGGCGGCGGGTTGGGCATGAGTCCTTCCGGACAGAGTGCCGCCGGCGGCCTGAGAGCTTCGCCGTATCCGATCACCGGCGCCGGCTCGGTCAGCACCGGGGCGGGTCGCGGCAGTCGGGTTATTAATAACATCGTCCCGCCGATAGACAACCCGTTCGATGACGACGTCAAGTTTCCCGTGCCCGGCGAGGGCGAGGATGACGAGAATAACGATTTCCCAGTGCCGGGGGATCAGATTCCCGAGCCGGCAACGGCTCTGCTGCTGGGATTGGGCTCGGCGATTCTTTTGCGTCGGCGGAAATAAATCCTTGACTGCGACACCAGCTTGGCCGGATTTTCTGTGTGCCCAATTCCGGCAAGACCTCGAAAGATAAAAAGAGGGGAAGAGCTTTTTGCGTACAGCTGAATGCTAAACCATTCGGCTGTTTTTTTGTCGATGCTATTGGCAATTTAATGTTTCGGCGTGCGGCGTTTTGTGCTCTGCGGCGATCGACGACAGCGTCAGCTTGCCGAGCTGGACGCCTTTGAGGCTGGCCATTTTGTCGGCCAGCTTCTGGATTTCAGCGACTTTGCCCTTCAAAATAATCACCTCCAGACAGTTGTGATGGTCCAGATGGACATGCACGGACGCGATCACTGTCAGCAGGTGTGTGTGCTGAAGACGGGTCAACTGCTCGGAGAGCTTGGAAATATGGTGATCATAGACCAGAAATACGCTGCCGATGGCCTGGACATCGGGCGACTCCAGGACACTTTCGGTTAGTGCCGAGCGAATCAAATCACGAATCGCCTCGGATCGATTCGGGTATTCCTTGTCTCTAATCAGATCATCGAACGCCGCCAGCAGGGGTTTGTCCAGCGAGACGCCGACTCTCTCTAATTTACTCATAAGTTCCTTTAAGATTAAAATTTATCGCTGATTGTGCAGGTTCTTGAAATCACTCATTGCGTCTATTATGCGCCCCATTGCGGCGGTTGTAAAGCCATTTTAGCCGTGTGCGGCCACTCGGTATCTGGCCCGTTGCCAATGACCGAAAAAGAAATCAACAAAAGGATCTTGACGGCGTAACAAGAATATTATACTGTTATGCCCGTAGCAAGATTTTAAAAAAAGTATGCGCCGCGTAGCGCATCTCTATCTGCAGTTTTGTATGGAAAGGATGGCCCAGCGATGAAAAGCACAGCGATGATGTTGGCCCTGACAACGGCAATTTTTTGTGGGACAGCGGCGGCTGATATCTCACAGGCAGTACCGATGACGCACATGGAGCTGCAGGCCGTGGACGAATTCGGTGACACGCTCTATACCGGCCCGGAATGGATTATCCTTGAAGGAATACTGCTGAACAACCCTGAAGAATGGCTGGACCCGACGCCGTCTGATGTCGATATGGGCGGACAATGGCAGATTGTCATTCAAGGGGAAGTGAAAGACCCAAATGAGGCAGGGGATCCTGCCGGGACGGCCTGCTGGATGGGGCAAAATTACGGGTCATTGGGATGGGTTCCACCCGATAAAAGCTACAGTGATGAGGGGTGGCTGGCTGAGATCTATCGGCTCAACTACGACCCGAATTCACTGCTGACCGACCGGCCGCATGCGTTTCGTGCCGGCGACCGTGTGCGGGTTACGGGGCGAAGCTTATTTCGTAATGGGAAACGCCTGATAAACGAACGGCACAACAATGATCCGTCAGCCAGTTTTGTCCTTGAGCTTGTCAAGCCCGCAGTGGGCCTGCCGCAACCGATTGAAATTACACTGGAAGACGTGAAAGACGACAACAACAACTTCATTTTCGGCCATGACCCGCGCCAAGGGGGCGAGCTGTATCAGTCCCGTCGCGTAAGGCTTGAAGATGTCTATATTATTGATGGTCAGTGGGAGCCTCTGAAATCCTTGACCGTCGCCGACGCCCCGGCAGACTGGACACGCACTTTAGAGGTGCGACTCGGTTACGGCGAAGGCATTCTTCGCTATTCGGCCCCCGAGCCGGACGATAAAATTGACGTGATTGGCATTCTGGACCAGAGCCATGATACGGATTACACTGCCGGGTATTATATTTTTGCGTTAAACTATGACGGCAGCCGGCGAGTTCTTGGCGATGCCTCGAATCTGCGCGGTAATCTGCCCGGCGATATCAACAACGATTTTAAAGTGGATTTGCTGGACTTTGCGGAACTGGCCGAGCATTGGCTGACGGAGTTTCCGGGCTTGTATCCGCGCCCATAACAGAAAAGGTGCTTGATGTCCAAACGCGGTTTTACATTGATTGAGCTTTTGGTCGTGATTGCGGTTATCGCGATTCTGCTGGCGATTGCCGTTCCGTCGCTGCGCCGCGCGCGCCAGCAGGCACAGATCACCGTGGTCAATTCCGATTTGTATCAAATCGCGCTGGGGCTGGAGATGTATATGAACGACAACCGCGGTGTGCATCCGCCTCCGCGCAGCGATTGCGGTCTGGGCTGGGATGATCGTCAACTGCCGCCGGAGCTGGTAACCTTCGGCTATCTGCCCGCCCCGTCGCGCTCCCAAGGCCGGCGAATGCCGGCGCGGATGGAAGATCCGTTCAACCGAGGCGTGACCTATAAATACGCCGCGGTTGGGCCATACTACCAAAACCGTGTGTTAGCGGATTGGAACGCCTATCTCTGGGTACCGGCGGGTTTTCCCGCCGCAGAAGACGATCCGGAAACGGATGTTCGCTACGATGACCCGGCGACCTCTCCTGTGACGTGGGTCATTTACAGCTTGGGGCCAAATGTGGACGATCCGCATGAGCATGAACGCACGATGCTGGAAGACTATAAAGGCCCGGTCGCCAAACGCGCGTGGTACAGTCCGCAGCGCGATAAGGGGCTGCTGGTGCGGCTGCGGATGCGAAACGGAACTTATCACGGTTCATTTCAGGGGCATCCCTAATGCGGCGGTTTTGCGTGACAGCTCTGGTGCTGGCTATCTGGTGGGGCGGCTGCGGGCACCAATCCGATGCGCCGCCGGATGAGATTGCGGTGACCAATTCCTATCTGCATGCGATTGTGCGCGATCTGTGCGGCGACGAGACGGCGATCTTTGCGGTCGTGCCGCCGGGAATGTGCCCGGGGCATTTTGATATCAAGCCGGCCGATGTGCGGCGGCTGCATCGGTGCCAGCTGCTGCTGGCGTTTGATTTTCAGCAGGGCATCACGCGCGTGCTGCCCGGCGGCGGCCGCGGGCCGGTCTTTGGCGCCATCGCCGTGCCGCAGGGCATGTGCATTCCGGACAGCTACCTGGCGATGACCGGGGATGTGGCCGAGATGCTCATCGCCCAGTACCCGCAGCGCGAGGATGAATTTCGGCGGCGGCTCAAGCAGATTACCGCGCGGATGGAACGGTTGCAGGCCGACAGTGCCGAAATGATCGACGCGCTCGAGCTGGACGGTGAGGCGGTGCTGGCCAGTGTCCATCAGGCGCCGTTTGCCCGGTGGCTGGGGCTGGAGGTGGTGGCGACATTTTCCGGCAGCGACAGCGAGACCGCCTCCAATATCAACGCCGCCTTGGGCGCAGCCGGGGGCCGCACGATACGCGCAGTCATCGCCAACCGGCAGGAAGGGGCCCAGCTTGCCGAGGCTTTGGCCCACCGGTTCGATGCTCCGGTTGCGGTGTTCAGCAATTTTCCCGATGCCCCGGCAACCAGCCAGCACAGCCCGGCCTTTGATCAACTGGTGCGCGATAACCTTCGCCGACTGGCCGAGGCGGCCCAATGAGCGCGGGGGTGTCGATCCGTCTTGCGGATGTGGTGATTCGCCGCTCGGGGCGGAGCATCCTGGATATCGAAGAACTGGCGATCGAGGCCGGGCAGTTTTTCAATCTCATCGGCCCCAACGGCGCCGGCAAAACCACGCTGCTGAACGTTTGCTGCGGCCTGCTGCGTCCCGATGCCGGAGCGGCGAGCTTTGACGGCACGGCGCTGAGCACCCTCGGCGCCTGGGGCAAAACCCGCCTGCGAAAACGCATCGGTTTCATCCCCCAACGCGCCGACTACAACGCCGAGCTGCCGTTTACCGTCCGCGAGGTGGCCGTGATGGGCCGGACCGCCCGTAAGCCGCTGGGCGTGCCGCTTGGACGCGCCGATCTGGACATCACCGACCACTGGCTTGAGACACTGGGCATCGCCGACCGACGCGACCAGACATTTCGCAGCCTGTCCGGCGGTCAGCAGCAGAAAGTCCTGATCGCCCGCGCGATGGCCCAGGAGCCGCAGTTGCTGATTCTCGACGAGCCGGTCGCCAGTTTGGATGTGAACTGGAAATTCCAGATTATTGAAATTGTTACGCAGCTTCATGCGCAGCTTAAGCTCACGGTGATTCTCGTCTCGCACGAGATTCAGTCGCTGCCGCTGGCCGCCGACCGCACGATCCTGCTGCAGGACGGCCGCATCACCGCCGACGGCCCGACGCGGCAAACGCTGACCTCCCCGGCGCTGGCCCAGGTCTATCAAACCCGTGTGACCATCGTCGATACCGAATCGACGCCCTATGTCTATTGCCAGCCGTTGGCGGAGGCCAGAGGTTAGACGATAGAGGTTAGAAAATAGAGGATAGAGGTTAGAAAATAGTTGGCATATTGAACAT
>PXAQ01000001.1 GCA_003567095.1 Phycisphaerae bacterium | reverse complement strand
GATTACGCTCAAACGCGAGGATTGGGCCCTGTTCGATCCGTGCGACGCGCTTGACGCCCAGGCCCAGGAGGCCCAGGATTTATTCATCGAGGCGATGCAGCATATCCGAAATCCGGAAAAATCATCGGTGCTCGCCGACAAGGCCCTGGCCAAGGGGATTGAGTTTTCCGAGACCCTGGCCGCCCGTCACGCCGAGCAGTATCTTTCGCTGCGGTTCAAAAATCGCGGCCTCGGTCGGCACACGCTGGGATGCGCCGTGGATCCGGAATTGCTGAGTAACGACCGCTACCGCAAGTGGCTGCTGGAGATGTTTGGATTCGTGACGATTCCGATCAACTGGGCCAAGATTGAAAAAAAGCGCGGCCTCTACGACTTTGATCAGATTGACCGGTCTCTGGAGCGGCTCAGCGGCAAACGGCTGGCGATCTGCGGCGGCCCGCTGCTGCGTTTCGATCCGGCGACGGTTCCGCAATGGCTGCTGGACAAAGAGAGTAATTTTGAAAAAATCCGGGAACGGGCCTATGAGTTTGTGACCAGGATCGTAAGCCGTTATTCGCGGCAAATCCACGCCTGGCGGGTGATCAGCGGGATGAACGCACTGAACTGCTTTGAATTTTCATTTGAGCAGGCGCTTGAGATGACCCGCACGGCCTGCCTGGCGGCCAAATCCGCCGACACCAAATCCCGCAAGATTGTCGATGTCCTGTTTGCGTGGGGTGAGTATTATGCCTTCAGCAAGGTCGCGGTTCCGCCGCTGGTCTATACGGATATGGTGATTCAAAGCGGTATTGCGTTTGACGCGTTTGGCTTGCAGTTTCATATCGGCACCGACGAGCCGGGGATGCACGTACGGGATATGATGCAGATTTCCTCGCGGCTGGACTGTTTTGCGGCCGTTCCGAAACCGATCCATATCACAGGCATTTTCGCGCCGGATCGACCGGGAAGCGGCCCGACGGATCCGCAGGTGGCCGGTCAATGGCGCAAGACATGGGACCCGGATATGCAGGCCCAATGGCTTGAGCAGCTCTACAAAATCACGCTGGGCCGGCCGTTTGTCAATACCATCCCCTACTCGCACCTGGCCGATGCGCCGTCGCTGCCGGTGGCCGGATGCGGCCTGCTGAATGACAAGTTCAATCCCAAGCCGGCGTTTATGGTGATTGCCAAGTTTCAAAAGGCCATTCGCAAGCATTTTAAATAGTACGACAGCGTCAACGATCAAAAAGCAAAAATAAAGATGGCTGGATACGACAACCCTTCGGTGCAATCGGCTCGGGATGATTGGCTGTGCCGGTCGTTTCGGATGCCGGCGGCGGTGTTCGTGGTCGGCGTACTGATTGCCGCCTGCTGCGGCGTGGGCCTGCTGCGCGGCGCCGGCGGCGTTGCAGAGCCGATAGCCGCCGAGCGGGTCAACCCCAATACGGCCCCGGCGGCCAGTCTGATGCGGCTGCCGGGTATCGGCCGGGTCCGCGCGACAGATATCGTAGATTTTCGACAAAACCGCGGCTCTGAGCAGCCGGTGTTTCAGCGGGCCGACGATCTGCAGCAGATTCGCGGTATCGGCCCGGTCACCGCCGGGCGCGTCGAGCCGTATCTGGTGTTTGACAGCAGTTTTTGATGTGACAGGGAACGATGGCAGACTGGGAAATCAAAAAAACACTCGGGCAATGTTTCGGCACAGAAACCCCTTTTGAGCCGGGCCAGGAGTATTACGCCGCCTTGGTTGAAGGCGAGCAGGGCCTTGAGCGCCGCGATTTTAGCCTTTCGTACTGGCAGGAGCATAAGCCGGAGGTGTACTGCTACTGGAAGAGCCGTATGCCGCACCCGGAACAAAAGAAAAAGCTGTTCGTAGATGACGAGATGCTGATTGCGTTTTTTGATCGGCTGGCCGAGGAGACCGATTCGGAAAAGGTCAATTTCCGATTTGTGCTGACGCTGATTTTGATGCGAAAACGCAAGCTCAAATACGAAAGCAGTGAGATTGACGCCGCCGGCTGGGAACTGTGGACGCTTCGCGTCACCGGCCAGGATCGCAGCGCGACAGTGGTCAATCCGCATTTGAGCGAGGATCAGATTGAGCAGTTGTCCGGCCAGATGGGACAGATTCTGCAGGCGGACTTTGATTGATTCTTGAAGAGCCACACGAAGAGCCCAGAAGGTTAAATCCGAAGCACGAAATCCGAAATTCGAAACAACAACGAATGATTCAGATGATAAAATCATATTTCAACGTCATCTCAACATCGGCATGGCTGTGGGCGTTAGCGGTTGTGTCGCTGACCGGCTGTCAGGGGCCGCAGCTCGCAGCGCCGCCGACAGTGGGCTGCGAGGGGATGGCGACGATTCACGACGCCGCAGCCGAGCTGGCCGCCCAGCGCGAGCAGCTCATCCCACTGCAGGCCACCGCCCAGTGCCGGATGGAGTGGCGCGACGCGGACGGCAAAACCCGGCGCGAGCGTTTTGATGCGCAGGTGCGCTTTGTGCCGCCGGAGAAATTGTTCTTTCGCGGGCACCGGTTCGGCGAGATTCGCTTCGGCACCAACGCCGAGCAGTTCTGGCTGCGTATCAAGCCGGAGCTGGACACCTACTGGTACGGCTCGCGCCGCCAGGCGCAGGACTGCTCGCACGTGCTGATGATGAACCCGGCCAACCTGACCGAGGCGCTGGGGATCGTTGAGGTCGATGCGCAATGGGAGCTGTTCCACCGCGATGGGTGGGACCTGCTGACCGAGCGCGCCAATGGGATGCCGGTCAGGCGCGTGTATGTGGATGCCTGTGACTATCGCGTGCGACGCATTGAGTATTATGACCGCTTCGGGCAGGTGACGGCCGCGACCGAGCTTGACGATTATATGACCATGCCCCGACAGCAACTGAAGGTCCCGCGCACTATTCGACTGGTTACGCTTTACCAGGGAATGGAAGAATCGTCGGTTCGGATCGAACTGGGCAACGTTCGCGCATTTTCGCCGCGGCCGCAGCAGATTCAGAACCTGTTTCAGCGCCCGGATCGCGACGGCTACGGCACGATGCTGCGGCTGGATGAGCAGTGTAATTTTGTAGAAGAAAACTAACGTCACGTCCCACATTTAACGTAAACTTTCACAAGCGAGGCAACGGATGGCACGACAGGAATTACAGCAACGTATCGGACAGGGCATCTTTTTTCTGGATGGGGCAATGGGCACGCAGTTGTTTGCGGCCGGCGCTACGCCGGGCAGTTTACTGAACCTGGAATCGCCTGATATCGTGGCGGCGGTTCATCGCGACTATCTTCAGGCCGGCTCGGACGCGGTCATTACCAACAGCTTCGGCGCTAACGGGCTGTCGCTGCGTCGCGAGGGCCTTGAAGACAAGACCTTCGCGATCAACCAGGCCGCGGCCCAAATCGCCCGTCAGGGCGCCGGTGAACAGCGGTATGTGCTGGGCGATATCGGGCCGTGCGGGGACTTTCTCGAGCCGCTGGGGACGGTCAAAGAGGCCGAGCTGGCCGCGGCGTTCGCCACACAGGCCCAGGGGCTGGCCGACGGCGGCGTCGATGGGTTCATCATTGAGACGATGACAGCCCTGGAGGAGGTGCAGGTGGCCATTGGTGCCGTGCGAAGCGTTACGGACAAGCTGCCGATTTTTGCGTCACTGGCCTATGACCCGGCCGGCGATGCGGCGCGCACGATGATGGGCGTCTCGCCGGCCGAGGCGGTCAAACGGCTGGCCGATGCGGGGATTGTCGCGATCGGCTTTAACTGCGGAACGCTGGATATGCCCGGCTATGCGGCACTGGCCAACGCCTATAGCGAAGCGATGGGTCAAACGGGCCTGCTGCTGCTGGCCGAACCGAACGCCGGACGACCGGAACTGGACGGCGATAAGGCCGTCTATAAGCTCTCGCCGGACGGCTTTGCTGATGCCGCCGCCGAGATTGTCGCCGCCGGGGCGCGGATCCTGGGCGGCTGCTGCGGCACGACGCCGGCGCATATCGCCGCGGCGGTTGCCAAGATTAAACCCTGACATGATGACTTTGAGATGAGACGACGATGGGATTTCGACTGTATAATACGTTGACGCGAACGACCGAGGACTTTGACCCGGTCGAGCCGGGACGGGTGAGGATGTATGTCTGCGGGCCGACGGTCTACGGCCACGCCCACCTGGGACACGCCAAGAGCTATGTCAGCTTTGATATTTTGCTGCGATATCTGCGATATCTGGGGTACGCGGTAACGTATGTGCAGAACATCACCGACGTGGGGCATTTGACCGATGACGCCGACGCAGGCGAGGACAAGCTGGCCAAACAGGCGCAGAAAGAACATCGCCACCCGATGGCGATTGCCGAGTACTACACGCGCAGCTATTTTGAGGATATGGATGCGCTGCATGTGCGGCGCGCGGACATCTGCCCGCGGGCGACCGGGCACATTCCCGAACAGATTGAGCTGACCGAAACGCTGATCGATAAGGGCTATGCCTATGAGGCCGGCGGCTCGGTGTATTTTGACGTGAGCAAGTTCGCCGGTTACGGCAAGCTCAGCGGACGCAACATCGAGGATATGCAGGCCGGGGCGCGGGTCCAGGTCAGCGGCGAAAAACGCCACCCGGCCGATTTTGCCCTGTGGAAAAAAGCCGAACCGAACCACATTATGCAGTGGAACAGCCCGTGGGGACGCGGCTATCCCGGCTGGCACCTGGAGTGCTCGGTGATGAGTATGAAATACCTGGGCAAGACGATTGACATTCACGGCGGCGGCATCGAAAACCAGTTTCCGCACCACGAATGCGAAATCGCCCAGTCCGAGGCGGCCAATGACTGTGCGTTTGTCAAGTACTGGGTGCATCACAATATGGTTACGGTGGACGGCCAGAAGATGGGCAAGAGCCTGGGCAATTTCATCACGCTCAAGCAGATCTTCAAAGACGGCCACGAACGGCTGAGCCGCACCTACGACCCGCTGGCCGTGCGGCAGTTGATTTTGCAAAGCCACTACCGCAGCCCGATTGATTTTTCCGATGCGGCCCTGGCGGCGGGCCAAAGCGGCTATGACAAGATTTCCGAGGCGGTCATCACCGTGCGCAAACGGCTGTCCGCTGCGCCGGAGGGCACGGCGGATGCGGCCGTCCTGTCGCAACTGGCGGCAATGAAGGAAAAGTTCGAGGCTGCGATGAACGACGACCTGAACACCGCCGTGGCGCTGTCGGTGATGTTTGAGATGGTCAAGCTGGTTGGCGCCCTGCCGGATGAGGGCGTTACCCAAACGACGCTGGAGGCGATTGACAGCCAGTTTCGCACGCTCGGCGGCGAGGTGCTGGGCATTGTCAAAGACGAATACGCCAGCGCCGGCGGCAGCGATGACGCTTTGCTGGATCACCTCATCGGCCTGCTGATTGAGCAGCGTCAAGCCGCCCGTAAGAACAAACATTTTGCCGCCGCCGACGCCATCCGCGACAAACTGGCCGACTTCGGCGTCCTGCTGGAAGACAAACCCGGCGGCGTGACAACGTGGAGACGGGCATAAGTTAATTTCAAATTTGAGATTTGAGATTTGAGATGAGCAGGAAAGGGATTACGGATGAAATACGAACGATTCGAACAGTTGCCCGTCTGGCGGGATGCGGCCAAACTTGCGGCCGATCTGTTTCGATTTTGCTCGCATCCCGTGTTTCGGGGTAAAGGCGATCTGGCCAATCAGCTTCAGCGGTCGGCGTTGTCGATTTCTAACAACATCGCCGAAGGTTTTGAACGCGGCACAACGAAAGAACTCATAAATTTTCTGTATTACGCATGCGGCTCAGCCGGGGAGGTACGGTCGATGTTGTCAGTAATGACGTATTTATCCGACACAAAAATAGTGGAATCGGAGATTCGAAAATACCAAAAATCCGCCGAAGTCATTGCACGACAGATTCGCGGCTGGACGCAGTCGCTGCAAGACAGTCCGATCAAAGGACAAAAATATTTGACACAGGAAAGCAAGGAAGAATACCAAGGTCAAAAGTCACGGCAGGCATTTCTGGAACAGCTTGAAGAAATGGCAAAAAAGAGCAGAGGGTTCTGAGATTTCAAATTTGAGATTTGAGATTTGAGATTAACAACAAAAGATTGACCGAACAAAGAGAGCAGAACGGTTGAATGATCTTATTAGGTATCGATCCCGGGTTGCAGGTGTGTGGGTATGCGGTGGTGCAAAAGGACTT
>PXAQ01000156.1 GCA_003567095.1 Phycisphaerae bacterium | reverse complement strand
TCCGGCTTTATCGGCTCGGCAGCAGCCGACCATTTTCGATCGCTGGGCCATACCGTCATCGGCCTGTCGCGCCGCCCGGCCACGGACACCCTCGTGTGGGACCCGTCGGCAGGACGCATCGACCCCCTGCCCGGCGACCTGGACGCCATAGTGCACCTGGCCGGCGAGAATATCTTTGGTCGCTGGACAAAACGCAAAAAACAGCGGATTTACCGCAGCCGTATCGACGGAACCAAACTGCTGGCCGAACACATATCCGCCGCAGCACACAAACCGAAGGTACTGCTCTGCGCCTCGGCTGTCGGGTTCTACGGAGACCGCGGCGATGACGTCCTGACCGAAGCGACCCCGCCCGGGAAAGGCTTTTTGGCGGACGTGTGCCGCGACTGGGAAGCGGCCGCCGCCCCAGCCCGTCAGGCCGGCATCCGCACAACGCACCTTCGTTTTGGAATGGTGCTGGACAAACAGGGCGGCGCACTGGCCAAAATGCTGCCCGCTTTCAAAATGGCACTGGGCGGCAGACTCGGCAATGGGTGCCAATGGGTCAGTTGGATTTCGCGAATGGAGGTGCTGCGCATCATCGATTTTGCCCTGCATACCGAATCACTTGACGGCCCGGTCAACGCCGTCTGCCCGGAACCGGTTCAAAACCACACTTTCACCCGCACACTCGGCCAAATCCTCAATCGCCCGACCATGCTGCCGGCCCCGGCCTTTGCATTACAGCTTGCCTTGGGCGATTTCGCCCGCGAAACGCTGCTGGCCAGTACACGAGCCGTCCCCGAAAAACTGCTGGCCGCCGGCTTTACCTTCCGTCACACTACCCTTCAAGAAGCCCTTGTGGCCGCCATTTCAGACAAATCGTCGCTTTAACAGCACCACTTTCCACGGGCTTGTTAGGCCCCCTGAGCACATAGTTTTCCACCACCGCCTCTCAACCCATGTGCCGGGCAATCTCATAGCCGCTTTTGACCATACGGTCGGTGTCCTGGTCGTTTTGGGGCAAGCGCGAACAGATTTCAAGCGCGATCGTTTGACTGACTTGATCTCGATCCGGTCTCGGCAGCATTTAACGGGTTTTCAGTCTCTGGCAAACGGACAGTAGGGGTATTTACCCTTTTTTCTCGAAAAAGAACTTTACTTATTGTGTGGTGTTTTGTAGAATATTTCTATGCTTAGAAACAAAACCCAAGAAAAAGCCTATTTTGAGGAAATTAGTTCGGTATTGTGCCGGATTCAGAAGCCCGATGAAATGCAGCAGTTTCTTGAGGAGGTGTTAACGCCTGCCGAGCGCAAAGACCTTGCATTGCGCTGGGCGCTGATGCAGCGGCTGATGGACGGTGTGCCGCAGCGTCAAATCGCCGAGGATCTGGGCGTGAGCCTGTGCAAGATTACCCGCGGTGCAAAAATACTTAAACAGAACGATTCGATCAGTAAACAACATTTAATGTCGAGGAGACCCCAATGAACCGTAAGATTTTGCTGGATGAAAAAGACATCCCCCGTCAGTGGTACAACATCGCCGCCGACCTGCCCACCGCGCCGCTGCCGCCGCTGGGCCCGGACGGCAAGCCCATCGGGCCGGAGATGCTGGCGCCGGTGTTCCCGATGAACCTGATTGAGCAGGAGGTCAGTACCCAGCGGTGGATTGACATTCCGGAGGAAATTCTCGACATTTTGTACCGCTGGCGGCCGGCACCGCTGCGGCGAGCGATTTATCTGGAGCGGTATCTGGATACCCCGGCCAGGATTTACTACAAGGACGAAAGCACAAGCCCGGCCGGCAGCCATAAGCCCAATACAGCGATCGCGCAGGCGTGGTATAATAAGCAATTCGGCATCAAACGCCTGACCACCGAGACCGGGGCTGGCCAGTGGGGCTCGGCGCTGTCGTTTGCCTGTGCCCTGATCGGCCTGGAGTGCAAGGTCTTTATGGTGCGGATCAGTTTTGACCAAAAGCCGTTTCGCAAGCTGATGATGCAGGTCTGGGGCGGCAACTGCGTGGCCAGCCCGAGCACCGAAACACAGGCCGGGCGCAACATTCTCGAAAAATACCCGGACACCCCCGGCAGCTTGGGCATTGCCATCTCCGAGGCCATCGAGCAGGCGGTTACCGACCCGGCCGGCGAAACCCGCTATTCACTGGGCAGCGTGCTCAATCATGTGATGCTGCATCAGACGATTATCGGGCTGGAAGCTAAGGCTCAGCTCAAGAGCGTCGGCGAAAAGACCCCGGATATTATCATCGGCTGTGCCGGCGGCGGCAGCAATTTTGCCGGGTTGGCGTTTCCCTTTACCGCCGACAAGATCAACGGCGACGATATTGAGATTATCCCGGTTGAACCGCCGGCCTGTCCAACGCTGACGCGGGCGCCGTTTGCGTATGATCACGGCGACACGGCCTGTATGACCCCGCTTTTGGCCATGCACAGCCTGGGCCACGACTTTGTCCCGCCGCCGATCCACGCCGGGGGATTGCGGTACCACGGGATGTCGCCGCTGGTCAGCCAGTGCTGCGTCGAAGGCCTGCACAGCCCGCGATCCATTGACCAGATCGAATGCTACGAGGCGGCGATGACTTGGGCCCGAACCGAGGGCTTTATCTGTGCGCCCGAGACCAGTCACGCCATAGCCGCGACCATTCAGGAAGCCAACAAAGCCAAAGAAGAAGGCAAAGAAAAGACGATTCTATTCAATTACAGCGGCCATGGCCTGATGGACCTGTCCGGCTACGATGCCTTTATGTCCGGCAGGCTGGAGCCCTATAGCCTGCCCGATGAGATGCTCGAAAAGACCGAAGCATGCCTGAAAACCTACCCGCGGGCGGAGCCTCGAAAAAGCGGAAAATGGTAATATGACTCGATTGTTGGGCTCATCAGACTGACCCGAAAGCGAACATGGTGGACTCCGACCCCATTTTTCGCACGATCAGCGCGGGTCGGGCACGGGGTGCAGGGCCACCAGCTTCGGGCTATCTTCGGGCGACCAGACCTGGCTGCGGTCAAAGATCGCAATCATCCGCCGCTGCGGGCCGTCCTGGCCGAGCCGGACGAGAATGTAGGCCGTAAACGTGTCGCTGCGCACCGTGAAGATGTTCGCCAGCCGCGAGACAATCCAGTCCCGCTGCTCGATATCGCCCTGGATTAACGGATCGCCCACCGTTATATCGTTTTCGGCGAACTTTTGAAACAGCAACTCGCCGTTCTCGTCCTCAACGGCCAGCAGATCGCTGACTCGTTCATACGGCCGGTTGTCCATAATCGCCCTGGCAAAATCCAGAGCCGTGTGATCATCGTCATTGGTCATCACCAACTGCGGCGGGATCGCGGCGGCAATCACATGCAGCGCGGCGGTGTTGATATTGATCCGGCCCGGCAGCGAGCCATCCTTTGTTTTGTCATAGGGATCATCATCATCCCTATACCGATTCAAAAAGCAGATGTAATCGAGCAGTTCAGGATATTGTTTGGCGTCGTATCGGATATCAGATTCGTCTTCGGCAGCGGCAATCTGCTGTGTAACGGTCAAGGTCGGTTCATTGGGATCGTCTGTCGGTTGATTGGCTATAAAGATCGGCTTGAGAAAATCGGCCAGCCGATAAAACGGATCGGCGTCATCGGCCACCGGAAGCTGATAGCCGCTGTGTTCATCAAGCTCAACCGCATTCGCCTGACCCAGTCGCGGCGACGAGTCCACCGGCGCATAGGCGTCAGCATTTGCAAAACGCCACTGCGTATCGTCGCGCCTGCTGGAACGTTGGCCCTCTTGGGCGAAAATATCGTTCGTTTGTTCACGCCGCGTCTGATCGACAGTCAAAAACTCATCACCTGCATCGTCACCAGCCGGATTGAGGCGTTTGAGCAAAATGACCTCTCCAATCAGCTCCGTCCCCAAGCCGAAGTTCGACAGCGATTCGCTCTCTCCGGTAATCGATATCTGGTTTGAATCACCCGACCAAATCGTCAACCGGCCAAAGTCTTCGGGCAGATGGCCGGTTGCGGCCGGAACGGAAAAACTATCGTCTAAATCACGAGCATCATCTCCCACCGCGATTTGCCAACCGTCTAGGCTGATCGCTTCATCTCTGTATGGATTTACTAGCTCCACCCCAAAAGCCGACACATTTCCATCGTCGGGAACACGATAAGCATAAATCTCAGAAATAAACGGCTGCCGTTCATAGCCGAAAATAACGTCGTCTTCGTCCAATCCGAAATCCAGCCCTTCGTACAGAGCAGCATTTACATCGATCTCTTCGCCGATGGTCGCAAAGCTGACCTCGCGAATCATCTCATCGATAATATCTTTCGTGATAAACGTCGGATCGGGACTGTCCTGCATTCCAAACGCTTCCGCAAAAAATGGCCCCTCTGCTGTCGGGTCATCAATATCCAGATAGTCAATCAGGTTGGCCACAATCTGGGCGGCCTGACGGGCGGCCTGTGCCCGCGCGTCAAGTTGCTCTTCTGCATCCAGCTCATAAAAATCATCCGGCATAAATACCGCACGAAAGGCGTACAGCAAATGCAGCAGATTGCGACGGGCCTCGGGGGTGTTGGCTGTAATCAGACCCTCATTAATCTGGCCGTCATTGAACGGGTCCGGATGAGTGATCCGTCGCATATCCACAGGCTGATTGTCCAGCGGTCGAAACACCCGCTCTATGGCAAGGTCATCAACCCCGGCCAGCGCCGCGTCCAACAGCGGATACCGCCCGGAACGCAGCGGACGATCAAAACTGTAAAATGTACTGATATGACGGCGGTCGTAATAATACCCCTCTTCATAAGTTGGCTCGGCACTATCGAAATTCTCTGGATTTAAACGGACTTTCCACATTCTCAAGTCATCTGACGTCCTGCATGGTACACGCTTGACTCGAATATTGGTGCTCCACCCACCAACAAAATCACCTCTTCCCCAATCAAAGGTATTGTAAGCAACGTCTTCTCTTTCGAAGCGGGCCCGAACGCGACTTGTTAAAAGATAACGATTGCGCATCTCGAGTTCATCACTAATGTCAAAAAGTGAGTATGTTCTGCCATCGCCAAAAATATTATTGGGGCTTTCAATATTCATCAAGATCTGATGAACATTATTCGGTGGCAATTGCGAGATAATGCCGCCGGATGGATTTAGAAAAGCAAAACCTTTTTCTGAAAGAATACCGTATAAGTTATCTTGATTGCTGCCGCTACCCCGCAGAAAAGAAGCGCAATTAACTTCCGAAAGATATCTACCCCCGTCTCGATAATAGACGCGATCTATTTCGTTATCAGCGTCGTATTCATTATACAAATCGTAATTTCCAGGGTCTTGTCTATACAAGTACCACCCATCATACGAACCCGACCGAACCGTATCGATTAAAAAGCAATTCGCCGTGTTAAGATTCAGCATGGCGCAGTTGTCGATGATGCGGACGGCGGCGAAGATGGGACGACCGCGGCTGGTGGTCAGGTTGGGCACTTTGACCCATCGGCTGTCGGCCACGCCGTCGCCGGAGGCATCGGCCCGCGCGCCATAGGGAAGAAACTCATTGCCAGTAGCATCAATCACATCGGTGCGACTGTCGGGTCCGATGATTTTTGGAATCACACGGTAAGCGGACACGCCGAAGACATACCAGTCCGTTGCGACCAAATCATCGCCAGGCGGGTCAACCCATCGCACGCCGGGATTGCCTTCGAAAAAAGGATCGTCACCTGCGACAAACTGCTGATGGTACAAACTGTCCGGTCGGCCCTGCAGGGTTCCCCAGAGGTCGGTGATCTGCGGCCAGACCCACTCCTCTTCGTTGCGCATCTCATTGAACCGCAAAACCGGCTCCAGCGACGCCAGCCAGAGGTCGTCCCGTCTTCCCGGCAACCAGATCTCGGTTTCTTCACCGGTGTCAGGGTCAATATACAGCCCGATGCTCTCCTCCCACGGCCGCTCAATCGTGTCGCGCACGGTATGTTCGGCATAATCCCAGCGCTCGTCCGGGCCGGGGGCATTGGGGTCCGAGCCGCTGAGCATCCGGCCGTCATCCCCGAACAAATCCTCGATCAGGACGGCGTGGATGCGGTTGACGACGGTATCGACGGCGGCGTCGAGGTCGCGGCTGTCGGCGATGGCCGAGGTCTGCATCTCGCCGATGCGCGAGACCATCATAAAGATCACGCCCACCACCGCCAGCAGCACCGTGACCACCACGACCAGTATCATCGCCG
>PXAQ01000250.1 GCA_003567095.1 Phycisphaerae bacterium | reverse complement strand
TCGTTGCCATCAAGCTGCGCAACAACGGCTTTGAGGTGCTCACTGCCGACAACGGCGCCGACGCCTATCGGCTGGCCTGTGAACATGCGCCCGATATGGTCATCACCGATTACCAGATGCCGATTCTCAGCGGCCTTGAGCTGATCGAAAAGCTGCGGCAAAATCCGCACACCGAGGCGATGCCGGTGGTGATGCTGACCGCGCGCAATTTTTCAATTGACGACGACCAGAAAGCGCGCCTCGCTGTCGCCGACTGCCTGAGCAAGCCCTTTAGCCCGCGCGAAGTGCTGCACACCGTCCAGACCGTCCTGAATCAGAGCACCGCCCAAAGTCGGTGATACGTTTTGCGCAATGAACCCCTATGATGACGAACACGACGAACCATGCTTTAGATTCGACTGAGGCTGTCTGCTGCGTACCGCAGATCGCCGGGCTGGGCGATTTGGCCCGGCGGCTTGAACAGGTCAGCGGCCAACTGTTTGTGTTTGCCGCCGACGCAACACCGCTGCGATTGCCTGCTGAGCCGGACTGCATCGAGCCGTATGGGGCTTATGTCGCTTCCGTCTGCCGGCAGGCGTCAAAGACCGGCCGGCCGGTTGTGTTTTGCGGTCCCGATGCGACCGTTCCGGCCTGTGTACTCGGCGATCTTCAAAACCCGATGGCGGTACTGATCGTGCAGATCTCGCCGACGGGCGATGCCGTAGCCCCGCCGCCGCGCGAGCGGCAGTACCTGGCCTGGATGCTTGAGGATTTTGCCGCCGCGTTCACACGGGGCCGGGATGTGCTGTCGCAGGTCGAGAAGATCAGCGGCGAACTGTCCCAGGCCTATGAAGAAATTATCCTGCTCTATAACCTCAGCACCCATATGAAGGTCACCCAGTCAATTCCGGCCTATCTTCAGATGGCCTGCGACGAACTGACCCAACTGGTGCAGGTTGAGGGCATCGCGCTGTTTCTGGACAAAAAACAGGACGGCCGCAAACAATTGACCCTCACCGCCGGCGCTGGTGTGATGCATATCGACCCGGGTATGGCCGACCTGCTTCAGATGCAGCTTTCCGGCGAGCTGGCCGGCGGACGTGAGGCGCTGCTGGACAGCGATGTGGACGGGCCGTTCAAATATACCTGGCCGGACGGCATACGCAATATCATCGCCGTTGCCCTGGGTGACAAAGATCGGATGATGGGCATCCTGGTGGCGACCAATGTCAAACACAAAGCCGATTTTGACAGCACGGATATCAAACTATTCAATTCCGTGGCCAATCAATGTATGGTCTTCATTGAAAACAACTATTTGTTTGATGAGCTTAAAGAGCTGTTTGCCGGCTCGCTCAAGGCCCTGACCAGCAGCATTGACGCCAAAGACCAGTACACCCGCGGCCATTCCGAGCGCGTGGCCTTTATCTCCCGCTGGATCGCCGAGCGAATGGCCGAGGTCGGGGTTCAGCCGATCAGTGAACATGACATTCACCACATCTATCTGGCCGGGCTGCTGCATGACATCGGCAAGATTGGTGTCAGCGAAGCGGTGCTGTGCAAACACGGCAAACTGACGGACAGGGAATGGGCGGTCATCAGTGCTCATCCGCGCATCGGTGCGTCGATTTTGTCCGAAATCCGCCAGATGGACGGCATTGTGCCCGGTGTGCTGTGCCACCATGAGCGCATCGACGGAAAAGGGTATCCCCAGGGTCTAACCGGCGAGCACATCCCGCTGGTCGGCAAGATCATCAGCCTGGCCGACGCCTTTGACGCCATGACCTCCAAGCGGGTCTATCGCGATGCGATGAGCATCCGACGCGCGTTGAGCCAGATCGAAAAAGGCATCGGCACCCAGTTTGACCCCGATGTCGCGCGGGCCTTTCTGGACAGCGACATCGACAAGCTCTGGCATATTATTCAGGACGGCTTCATCGAAAGCTGGGATTTCAGCAATTTTGACGAGTACGGCACCGCGGCCGTGGGAGCGCTGATCCGATGAGAATCGAGACGCAAAAATACAACGAGATTATGGTCGTTCAGCTTCAGGGCGAGTTTACGGCCGAGGCGGTCAAATCGTTTGAGGATATCATCTCCGGCGTATTTGCCGCGCAGATCTCGGGCATCGTGCTGGATATGAGCAAGGTGGTACAGTTGGACAGCCGGGCGCTGGAGCAGCTGCTCGACCTGAACGAGCAGTGCCGGGACCGCCTGCGCCAGCTCAAACTGGCCGGGCTGGACGAAACCTGTGAAAAGATTCTTGAAGTCACGCGGCTGCTGCCGCAGTTTGATACGTACAGTGAACTGACCGAAGCCGTCAAGAGCTTCGTGTAGGATGGGCGTTCGCCCGTTATCTATTGACATGACTGTAAATGACACAATCGTCCGTACAAACTAAACTGCCGCTTGGGCAAGTCCTGCTCAATCGCGGCGTGGTCACGCAAGAGCAGATTGACGCTGCGCTGAAACGGCAGTCCGCCCAGGGCCACAACCGCCTGCTGGGCGAATTGCTGGTCGAGCTGGGCATCTGCAGCGAAAACCAGATCGCCGCGGCGCTGGCCGAGGCCTACGGCCTGCCCTATGCCCCGATTACCCCGCGCCTGTGCGACCCGGAGACGGTGGAGCTGCTGCCGCGCGACTTTCTCGAAGAGCACATCGTCCTGCCGATGTTCAAGGTCTTCGAGACGCTCACCGTCGCGGTCAGCGAACCGGCCAATGTGTTTGTGATGGACGAAATCCGCCGGCTGACCGAGTGCCGCGTGCAGGTGGTCTGCGCGACGGCCAAGGATATTCACGCCACGCTGCAGACCTATCTGCCCGCGGCCAATGTCTTTGTCATCGACGAGATCATTGACGACGCGGCGCTGGCAGATTTTGCGATGATCGAAAATCTGCCGGAGGACATCACCGATCTGGAAGAAGTCGCCGGCCAGTCGCCCGTGGTCAAGCTGGTCAACTATATCATCTACAGCGCCGTTCACGAAAACGCCAGCGATATTCACATCGAGCCGGACGAAAAGGTGCTGCGCGTGCGCTACCGCGTGGACGGGCGCCTGTATGAAAAAATGCGTCCGCCCTGGCAGATGTATGCCGCGATTGTCTCGCGCATCAAGATCATGGCCGATCTGGACATCGCCCAGCGCCGTCTGCCGCAGGACGGCAGCATCCATGTTCTCGTGCAGTCGCGCCCGATTGACCTGCGTGTCTCGGTGATGCCCGGCACCTACGGCGAAAAAGTGGTCATTCGTGTCATCGACTTTCGCAAGATGCTGACCAACCTCGAGGCGCTGGGCTTTGGCTATGACAACCTGACGCTTTTCAAAAAGGTCATCAGCCACCCCAACGGCATTGTCTTGGTCACCGGCCCGACCGGCTCGGGGAAAAACACCACCCTTTATGCCGGCCTGAACGAACTCAACGGCGAGCAGGTCAACATCTGCACCGTCGAGGACCCGGTCGAATGCAACATTCACGGCATCAACCAGTTTGAGGTGCACGAGGGGGCCGGCTTTAACTTCGCCAACGCGCTGCGCAGTCTGCTGCGACAGGATCCGGACATCATCATGGTCGGCGAGATTCGCGACCGCGAGACGGCCAATATCGCTGTGCAGGCGGCGCTGACCGGCCACCTGGTGCTCTCGACGCTGCACACCAACGACGCGCCCGGGGCCATCACGCGCCTGATTGATCTGGGCGTTGCGCCGTACCTGGTCAGCGCCTCGCTGATCGCTGCGCTGAGCCAGCGGCTGGTTCGCAAAATCTGCCCGAACTGCAAAGATGAATACGAGCCCTCGCACGCCATCGGCAAACTGGCTGAAAAATGGATGGGACAAAGGCCGACCTTCTTCCGCGGCATCGGCTGCAAAAAATGCCGCAACACCGGCTACAGCGGACGGATCGCTATTCACGAGCTGTTTATGCCGGACGAGAAGATACTCGATATGATCACCCAATCGGTACCGCTCAAAACGCTGCGGGCCGCGGCGGTGGCCAACGGGATGGTGCCGCTGCATCTGGACGGTCTGGAAAAAGTCGCCGCCGGGATTACCACGATTGACGAGATTCTCCGCGTTGCCAACGTCAGCGAGGACCTTGCATGAGTCCCTCGACCCTTGAAAAATTCGGGTCCGCCGCCGGACAGGTGCCGGCCCCTGTCGGCGGGCAAGCCGCTGCTGCGCCCCGGGCGGCTGTTTCAGATGCGCGTGTTGGCCGCAGCGAAATCATTCTCTTTACCACCCAGCTTTCGGTGATGCTCGACAGCGGCGTTGTGCTCAGCGACGCGATGGAGGCGGTCTCCGAGCAGATGAAGCCCGGTGTGTTCCGGGACATCCTGTGCGATGTGGCCGCGCGCATCAAAAACGGCGAAAGCTTCTCCTCGGCACTGGCAATCTATCCGAGGGTCTTTGACCCGATGTTTATCAGCATGGTCCAGGCCTCCGAGGCCACCGGAAAAATGGGGCACATGCTGGATGTCTTAAGCGGCTACCAGAATGCCGACGCCGACACGCGCAAGCAGGTCAAAGGCGCGATGATCTACCCGGTGATTATGCTGCTGATGGCAATCGCCGCGACCGGGTCGCTGATGTTTTTTGTGCTGCCGCGGTTTACCAAGATTTACGAGTCGCGCGGGGCGGCCCTGCCGGCCCTGACGCGGGTACTGGTCAATTTCAGCAACCTGACGGCCAATCCGGAATTTCTGGCGGTGGCCGCGACCGTCGGCATACTCGGATTCTGGGGCATAAGCGCCTGGAAGAAGACCGAATCCGGCCGAAAGGTCATCGACTGGATCAAAATTCGAATGCCCATCATCGGTCCGATGTATATCGACGCCGTGCTGACACGGAATATGCGCATTCTGGCGACGATGGTCAACACCGGCGTCAACCTGCTCGACGCGTTGTCGGTGATGCGCTCATCGTGCGACAACTATTACTTCAAAACCCTCTGGAAGCACGCCGACGCCAAAATCCGCGACGGCTGTCAGTTCTCCGATGCGGTGATGCTGGCCCCGTACGGCGGCCTGATTGCACCCGGCATCATCCAGATGCTGCGCGCCGGGGAAAAAAGCGGCAAGCTGGGCTTTGCCTGCGACCGCATCTCGCTCTATCTGGAAAAACAGCTCCAAAATTCCATCCGCACCGCCACCTCCATGATCGAACCGCTGATGATTACCCTGATGGGCCTGATCATCGGCACCATCGCCATCGCGCTGCTGCTACCGGTCTTCCGCATCTCCAGCGTCATGGCTCAATGATTACGCCTGAGACTTTCCGATACCGCGTCATAGGTTGTGCGTTTTTGTTTATCTGCAGGAGTCGGGCGTAAAGCGCATGCTACTGTGGTGATTTCAACACGGTGGCGCTATCGCGTGCACCAGCGACTTTTGTTCCGCCGCCAGGCCATTGAGCAACGGGTTGGGCTGATTGAATCGACGCCGATTGCCGGACAGATCCTGCGTGTGCCCGCCGGCGGCGTGAATCAGGCACACGCCGGCAGCGACGTCCCATTCGTTTTTGGGCAAAAGTGTCAATGTGGCATCGGCCAGTCCGGCCGACACACACACTGGTGTGCCGCGGTCAGCGATGCTCGGAGACGTTCCAGATCGGCCTCGATGTCGGCGGCAGGGCGTTGGGTCATTGAGTGTTCCCTTTATCCTTTAGCAGCAAACAGACGCGATCGATGGCCTCATCAAGGCGGTCGATGGCCGCCAAGTGCAGCGACGGGTCGATATCCGTCAAATCGCCGCCGAGCCAGACCGCTTCGATCAGCCCGTCATCGATTCCCTGCGTTGGTCGGGACAGCCTAAAAAATCCCTAAGTTCAACTCAAGGCAAAAGATGTGCGATTACAGTGTACGTGTTACACGTCGGCTTTTTTCTGAGGCGACTTGTGTTATAATGGCCGGATGATGACAAATGCTGACCGAAAAAAACGGCTCGAGGACTTGCGGGAAGCGATCAGGACGTTTCCGACCGGGCCGGGTCTGTACTTGATGAAGGATGCCGACGATAAAGTATTGTATGTCGGAAAAGCCAAGAATCTGCGCAGTCGTGTCGGCAGCTATTTTCAGCCGGGGGCCAATCTGCACGAAAGCCGCGGCCCGTGGATTGTCGAGATGGTCGCAAAGACTGCAAGCGTCGATTGTCTGCAGACCGACAGCGAAGTGGACGCCATCCTGCAGGAAGCTCGGCTCATTAAGGATATTCACCCCCCGTATAATACCGACCTCAAGGATGCCAAGACGTTTCCCTACCTGGAAATTACCACGCGGCAGGACTTTCCCGGCGTCTATATCACCCGCAAGGTGCAGGATTCGCGCA
The DNA here is from genome assembly GCA_003567095.1 of Phycisphaerae bacterium. The sequence goes on along the minus strand of PXAQ01000250.1, from coordinate 42 downwards.
GCCGCCTGTTCGGGCCGTTTACCAGCGTCAGCGATTTGCGGG
>PXAQ01000241.1 GCA_003567095.1 Phycisphaerae bacterium | reverse complement strand
GCTTGCTCAGCCAGGCGGTCAATTTGCTGACCGAGCAGATATAATCATTTTCGTGGATCATCTGCCCAAAGGCCAGCTTCATCCCGCGTGCCATTTTCAGCATCGGCAGGATCTTAAACGCTCGCTTTTGGCCGTAGAAGAACATCACATCATCGGTGTCCACCGTTGCGGTCAGCACGGATTGGGCATCCTTGCTGTCGCGCCACTGCGGATCGACCGGATCGAGCAGTTTGGCCAGCGCTGCTCCTTCCAGCACAGCCCCGGACAGATTGTGATTGCCCGCCGCGGCGGCCTTGTCAATGACACACACGTCAGCATCCGGGTTAATCCGTTTGGCGGTGATGGCCGCAGCCAAACCCGCCGGCCCGCCGCCAACAATTAAAACCGATACGTTTGTATAATCCTGCATCCGATATCCTTAAGTTTCTAAGTGTATGAGTTCATGAGTTTTTAAGCTCTTGGTGTTTCACCCCTGCTGTTTAAGCGCCGCAGCCAGCTCCGGTACGACCGTTTCGGCGGTTCCCACGATATAATAATCGCACTGTTTGAAAATCGGCGCGTGCGGATCGGAGTTGATCGCCACAATGGTTTCGGTATTGGCCACGCCGATCATATGCTGAATCGCGCCGGAGATGCCGATGGCGATATACAGTTGCGGTCCGACGGCGGTGCCGGTCTGGCCGACCTGGTGGATGCGCTCGGCAAAGCCCTGCTCCACGGCCGTACGCGTTGCGCCTTTTTCCACCCTCACGTCAAAGGTTTGCCGCACCGTATCGCACAGCGTGTTGAGCAGCCGGTCGTAGCTGTCGCGGTTCAGCATGCCCTTGCCGCCGCTGATGATCACATCGCTGTCAAACTCCACGCTGCCGGCGCCCCGCTCGGTGTCCAAAATAGCCAAGCTCAGGTCGTCCTCTGTCATCTCAACCGAGCAGGTCACGATCTTGCCCATGCGAGACGGGTCGGCCGGCAGGCGCGTCATCACGCCGGGCCGGGCCGTGGCCATCTGACAGGTTGAATCCTTGGTGCAGATCGTCGCCATCACATTGCCGCCCAGGGCCGGACGCGTCTGCATCAGCACCGCAACCTGCCCCTTGCGGCTGCTGTCGCGAATCGCCAGACCCGTACAGTCAGCCGTCAGTCCGCAGTCGACCCGGTAGGCAATCAGCGGTGCCAACACACGCCCCTGGGGCGTGGCGCCGTAAAGGATGATTTGCGGCTGATATTTCTTAAACACTTCGCAGACCGCCTTGCAGTAGGTAAACGGGTCAAACTGCTCCAGCAGCGGATCCTCGACGACATACACCACATCGGCCCCGGCGGCGATCAGGGCATCGGCTTTGGATTGCACCTCCCGGCCAACCAGCACCACCCCGACCTTCACGTCCAGTGAATCAGCCAGCTCGCGCGCCTTGCCCGTCAGCTCAAACGTCGCGGCGTTCAGCTCGCCGTCCTGCTGCTCGGCCATGACCCACACGTCGCCGCTGTATGTCGGCTCGGTATGGCGATAGCCTGTCAGCATGTCTTCCAAGGCTTTCTTGTGAAAGCTGACCTCGTCGGAGGCGAGTATCTTTGCTTTGACCTCATCGGTAATTTGCTCAACGCTTGTGATATTCATTTTTTTGAGACAGGCGGTCAGGTCCTGGTAATCGGCGATTTCTTTTTCCGTTCCCTCGTAGGACCGGTCAAAGGCCGACTCGCGTTTGGCCGGAAGCACATACGACGGCGGCCGGTCGCCTTTGTCGGCGGTGTCGGCGTCGGATGCGGACAGGGTCTTGGCCAGATGTTGAGCCAGTTCGCTGACGGACTGGACTTGGTGACATTTGCGCGTGGTTTTGCCCGGGGGAAAGACACGGATGACGCGGGTCTTGGAGCCGGCCACCCCCATGGCCGTGGCCTTGACGTCGTCGGCGCCCCACTGGGTTGTCTCAAAACGGTTGGCCCGCCGCGCGGCGGCAAACGAGGCAAACAGGGGATATTCATACTTGGCGACGGTAATGACCGCCGGTTTGTGCAAAGGCTGGACGACCTGGCTGCCGCCGGAAATGATGCGGGTAAACCGAAACTGGCCGTCGGTGTACTCGGCCTCGGTGGCGTAGGCAATACAGGGAATGCCCAGCTGCTCGGCAATCTGAGCGGGTACTTGCGCTGTGTCGCCGTCGACCGACTGCATCCCGGCCACAACATAATAATCATCGCTGCCGTCCAGTTTGTCGGCGGTAATCTTGCGAATCGCGTAGGCCAGCGGGTTGGCCGTGGCCCATGTGTCGGCCCCGCCCAGCGCCCGGTCGGTCAGCAGCACGGCATCGGAGGCATTGCGGCTCAAGCCGTACTGCAGCACCTCGGCGGCCATCGGCGGGCCCATCGTCAGACAGATCAGCTTGCCGTCGGTATCGCCGGCCAGCGTTTTCATCCGCCAGGCAAACGCCAGCGCCTGGGCGTCCAGCTCGTTGATGACACTGGGCAGGCGCGTGCGGATGAGATTGCCGGTGTTGGGGTCAAAGGCGTTATCGGTAATTTGTGACACATCCGGAACTTGTTTTACCAGAACGATATAATGGCTCATGGTCGTTTGTAGACTCCTGATTACACATTACGATTTAACCTGTTTCCAATGAAATCAGCGGAAGGAAAACTATACCGCCATCAACAGCGGCTGTCAATCGAAATTCGCCAGTGGTATATTTTTAACATCATCATCCGAATCTCGATGGTTTTCACCGCTGCATAGAGAATACCATTAAACACACCAGGAATTTTGCTCTTTTCTGCCCATTTTTTGGACAATTCTGTGGAAATCGGCCAAGAGGGTTGAATTTTGGACCACTTTTTGTATAAGAAGACATGGAAATATGACGTTAACCCCATTGACAGTTGAATACGAGGTGTTCTTATGGCAGATCTGAAGGCGTTAAGCGAGGCGATTATCAAAGGCGACCAGAAGACCGCGGTCGATATCACTAAATCCGCTATTGAGGAGGGAATGGCCCCTGAAACCATCCTCGCCGACGGCCTGATTACCGGGATGACTGTCATCGGCACGCGATTCAAAGCCAACGAAGTCTACATTCCCGAAGTGCTGATTGCCGCTCGCGCGATGAAAATGGCGATGGAGTATCTGGAACCGGTGCTGGTCGCCGCCGGCGTCAAACCCCTCGGCAAAGCGATCATCGGCACGGTTCAGGGCGACCTGCACGACATCGGCAAAAATCTGGTGATGATGATGCTCAAGGGCGCCGGCTTTGAGGTCGTTGACCTGGGTGTGGATGTCTCACCCGATAAATTCGTCCAGATGGCCCGGGAAAACGAAGCGCAGATCGTCGGTCTCAGTTCCTTGCTGACGACCACAATGCCCGCCATCGAAAAGACCATCCAGGCGCTCAATGAATCCGGCGTCGCGGTCAAAACGATGATCGGCGGAGCGCCCGTTACCCAGGCCTACGCCGACAAAATCGGCGCCCACGGCTACGCCCCCGACGCCGCCAGCGCCGTCGATCTGGCCAAAACCCTGCTCAATTAAACGCCAACCCCGTCTATGCCCGCGCAATGCGGGCATACACAGTGGGCCAAACGGTTAGCGACGGGTGACCTCGGTGAGATTGATTAATAATCAACTGTCAATCGAAAAATGGGGGCACCCTCAAGCGCAGCTTGCGGGTGCTGGGATGGCGGATTGACGCTGCGAATGGTAAAGGTATAATCGAGAAGTAAAACGCTCTTTCACAATGGAATACTGCTGACTCGCAGGTCGAGATTGTTAAGCGCTATGCGTACGACGTCTATGGCCGGCCGCGGGTGATGACCGCCGCGGGACCCGATGGCAACTGGCTGACCGAGGACACAGCCACCTACAGCGCCAGCGCCGTCGGCAATCCGTACCTATTCACCGCCCGCCGATGGGACGCGGCCACGGGCCTGTACCACTACCGCCACCGCGACTACAGCCCCACCCTGGGCCGCTTCTGCCAACCCGACCGCCGAAAGGAAGGTAAAAATTCTAAAAGGTCAACTGATTGGGGTTGCTTTTGCGATACATCCATAACTCCATGTGCAGGGGTTTTGAAGGTCTTGATGCGAATTCCGTTCACTTCAAACATTATATACTGATCGCGATTGAGTTTTCCTGTTCCTGCGCGGCTATGTAGTTTTGCAGTATTCAGTTACGGGCTTTCTCGCGGGAATTTTCTACCCTGAAGGGTATAATCCAAACCCATCGCCTTGTAAAATGAGAACGTGCAATTTATTCAGCAAACCCCACATTAAACTCCCAAAATGAATGCTCTTGTATATAGCTATAACACTATATCGCCGTCATTCGACAAAAATTATTCGGTATTTTTGAAACCATTGATTATGGAGCGAAAATTTCGTCCAAAAGGGTATCCGGCTCGGGGGCGGTTCCTTGGGGCCATTGTTTGACGACGGACCCATCGATCAGCGCAACGACAAACGGGCTGGTGACAGCCCAGCTTCGCTGGTCGGTCAGTTTGCCGTGCAGCGCATCGGTATCCTGGGCAACCGGGCCGGTCTCGGCCGGGCCGTACGGCGGAATGGCCAGAAAAGCGATCTGCACCCCCATCTCGGCCATTTCCCGATGGAACGCCTCATACGCGGGAATGCTCTCGGCGCAGATTGAACAGTCGTGATGGTACATATACGCGATGACAAGGCCATCTGTGAGCTGATCGGCAATATCGATATGCTCCAGCCACGGCCACAGCGGCGGGGCCTCGGCTTCCGGTTCCGGCTCAGGTTCGGGTTCGGGTTCGGGCTCAGGCTCAGGTTCGGGGGCTGGTTCCGGTTCGGGTTCCAGTTCGGGCTCGGGTTCCGGTTCCGGTTCGGGCTCCGGTTCGGGGACCGGCTCAGGATCCGGTTCCGGGTCGGGCTGCGGCTGCGGCTCGTCGGGGATGTCGGGCTCATCGGCCGGCGGTGCCTTGGCCACGGGCCGCTGGATCGGCGTTTGCGGGGCCCATTCCTCAGCTTGGATGAACTCCGGACGCAGGGCGACCAGCATCGGTGCCGTAAATATCAGCACCGCAAAAATGGGAACAGCAGTCGCCAGCGCGTGGCCTGTCTTCGGCCACGGCGGCGGCAGCAGCTTAAGCCCCTTCGGCCGGAAAATCAGCAGCAGCGCCGCAAACGGCAGGTCAATCGCAAACAGCGTCACCCACGGATCCACCTCCACGTGACCGAAACAGCCGCACGATTCGGCCCCGGTCAGTCCTTTGTGCAATTGAACGAAAATAAAGAGGATATACGCCGCGGTGCCGCCGACCCAGGCAGCCTTGCGAAACAGGCCGCTGACCATCCAGATACCCAGCGCAAGCTCAACAGGGATCTGCACCAGAAAAAACTCCCATGACTCCCAGATGCCATGTTCCTGCCACGACGGGAAATAGACGGTCAGCACTTCGTGTGACTTCAGAATCCCGGCGGCAATCAGCAACAGCCCGGCCAGCGTCATTACGACGGTATTAATTTTTCGCATAACCCCTTTTTCCCAAGATGGTTATCCAGAAACTCCAAGAATCTGAAATATACCTTATTCTGGACTACGATGCAACCGCTTTTTCAGTTCGTTATATATGCCGCCTATTCGATGAAAGCAACCTGGATTTCTGTGTTGAGGTAAAATTATTGAAATTCCGGAGCGGATGGTTTAAAATAGCGAAAAATAAAGACGAAGTCGGCACACTCTGTATTCTTTCCGGAAGGTTTCTTTAAGGATTTTACAAGTGGCTCACCAGCGATCATTTCGATTGGCGCGACAAAAGTAATCCTCATGCAACACCAAGCGATGTCTGAAGAAGGATACAATTATGAAAACTTTTATTTATGCATGCCATGTCATAGTGATATCTGGACTTTATGGATGCAACCCACCAGATGACACCGCCCTGCCTGTCGGCGATGAACGTTTAACAGTTCCAGGTGCAACTCTGGTAAGCAATACCATTGGATTGATAGAGTGGTGGGTTGCGGCTGGCGCTGATGTTAACGCAGTGAATGATACTGGATACCCGCCATTAATTTTTTCAATCCGTGTGCGAGAGATCAATGTCGGTGTGGTGGAAAGTTTACTGAGTTTGGGTGCGGACCCTGATATCCGGGACAAAGATGATAAGACGCCACTGGAATTGGCTGTTCATATGCGACAAAGTGACAAGGTCAAAGCCCTGTTGGAGTATGGCGCGTCACTTGACAAAACCCATCAGGATGATCGGACACTTTTGCATCTCGCGGCTAAAAATTGCAGCATCGAAGCCGTACAACAAATGCTCGAACGCGGCGGCCGGGATATGTTATATGTCAGAGCGATGTTCGGATATCCGGTTGATTATGCCCTGTCATTCAAAGGGGTTGATGCGGCGTCAATGATTCTCGACTATATGGACTTAACCAGAACAGATGAGCATGGCAATAACCTTTTGCATTATG
>PXAQ01000233.1 GCA_003567095.1 Phycisphaerae bacterium | reverse complement strand
CGGTCATCGGACGCTCCACGGAAATTGAGCGCCTGATTCAGATTTTGTGTCGGCGCACCAAAAACAACCCGGTGCTGCTCGGTGAGGCCGGTGTCGGCAAGACCGCGATCGTCGAAGGCATGGCCCAGAAAATCGTCGCTCACCATGTGCCCGAGCTGCTCAAAGATCGCCGGCTGGTGGTGCTTGATCTGGCGATGATGGTCGCGGGCACCAAGTACCGCGGACAGTTCGAAGAGCGTATCAAGGCGGTCATCAACGAGGTCCGCCGCGCGGGCAATGTCCTGCTGTTTGTCGATGAATTGCATACGCTGGTCGGCGCCGGCGGGGCCGAGGGGGCCATCGATGCCTCCAACGTTCTCAAACCGGCCCTGGCACGCGGCGAGGTGCAGTGTATCGGGGCGACGACCTTTGATGAATACCGTAAATATATTGAAAAAGACGCGGCTCTGGAACGCCGGTTTCAGACGATTGTGGTTGAGCCGCCGAGCAAGGATGAAACCGTGCGTATTCTCAAGGGATTGCGCGATCGTTACGAGAAGCATCACCGCGTTCAGTTTACCGATATTGCCCTGCACGCCGCGGTGGAGCTTTCGACGCGGTACATTTCCGGACGCTGCCTGCCGGATAAGGCCATTGACGTGATTGACGAGGCCGGGGCGCGTGTGCGTCTGAAGAATATGACGCCGCCGCCGGATCTGGCCGAGTACGAAGCGAAAGTCGAAAAGCTGCAGGCCGATAAGGACGATGCCGTGCGCAAGGCTGACTATGAACGGGCCGCGGCGCTGCGCGACGATATCCAGCGGATCCTCGACGAAAAGGCTGAGGCCCAGCGGCAATGGCAGAAAAAGAACAATGAGGTGATCGGCGAGGTCAACGAGGAAATTGTCGCCGAGGTAGTCAGCAAGATGACCGGCGTGCCGTTGACGCGTCTGGAAAAAGAAGAGGCCGCAAAGCTGCTTGAGCTGGAAGCGGAACTGCACAGAACGGTGGTGTCGCAGGATGAGGCGATCACGGCGGTTTCCAAGGCCGTCCGCCGCAGCCGAAGCGGTCTGAAAGACCCCAATCGACCGATGGGCAGCTTTATCTTCATCGGTCCCAGCGGTGTGGGCAAGACCCTGCTGGCCCGGGCATTGGCGGAGTTTATGTTCGGCGATGCCGACGCGATGATTCAGCTCGATATGAGCGAATATATGGAAAAGCACAACGTCAGTCGCCTGGTTGGCGCCCCGCCCGGGTACGTTGGCTACGAAGAGGGCGGCCAGTTGACCGAGCGGATTCGCCGCCGGCCGTACGCGGTGCTGCTGCTGGATGAGATCGAAAAGGCGCACGGCGATGTCTACAATATCCTGCTTCAGATTATGGAAGAAGGGCGGCTGACCGATTCCTTCGGCCGGCATGTGGATTTCCGCAATGTCATTTTGATTATGACCAGTAACATCGGCGCCGATCTGATTCGTAATCAGTCCGGTTTTGGGTTCGGTAAACGCACCGAACAGGCCAATTATGAAAAGATGAAGGAACTGCTGGACAAGGAAATGGAGCGTCATTTCCGTCCGGAATTCCTCAACCGCCTGGATGCGACGATTGTCTTCCGCGCACTGAGCCGCAAAGACCTTGAGACCATCGTGGAGTACGAGTTGAACAAGGTCTTTAAGCGACTGATTGAGCACGGGCTGCATCTTGAGCTGGACAGTGCCGCCAAGGAATTTTTGATTGACAAAGGGTACAACCCCGAATTCGGCGCACGACCGCTGCGGCGGGCGATTGAGCGGTATATTGAAGATCCGCTCTCGGAGAGCCTGCTTCGCGGCAAGTTCAAAGACAAGACGGCGATCCGCATCAGTGTGCAGGACGAGGACAACCTGCGCTTTGAAGGTGTTGAATTGCCGAAGGACACAGACGACAAGGCGGTTGCGGTGCCTTCGGCCGCCGAGGACGATCAGGCCCCGTCCGCCCCGGACGAAGACCAGTAAAGCGATATATAAAAGGTTCAGATGGATCGCGTAAAAGAATTCAGTGAAATGGATGCGTTCGCGCGGCATTGCGGCGTCGAATTGATTGATATTGGTGACGGGACCGCCCGTGGACGGTTGCCCATCCAACCCCATCATCTCAATGGGGTGGGCATCGTGCACGGGGCGGCCCTGTTTACGCTGGCCGATGCGGTCTTTGCCGCCGCGTCCAATTCGCACGGCTATGTGGCGGTGGCGATAAATATAAACATTTCCTACCTCAAATCAACAGAAGCGGGCGTGCTCTTTGCGAACGCCGTGGAAAATAACGAACGCGGACGGATCGGCAGTTATACGGTCACCATCACTGATGAATCTGAACAGACCATAGCTGTTTTCGAAGGTCTGGTGTATCGCAAATTTTAATTTTTTGCATTATGGTGATACAAAGTGCCGCTTGTCGGCGTCTTATGATGTGTGTGTGGTTTAAACCGAAAGATGGTATTTAAGAGTTCAGGAGACAAACCAATGAAGACCAAGAGAGTATTGTTTTGGATGTGTGCTTGTTTGATCGCGGTTGGTACGTTTGCCATCGCCGAGCAGGCTGACGAGCCGGATTCCGAAGATGCTGCTGTGCGGACGCCGGCGCGCCCGGCCCGGCCGGTTCCGGGACGCAGCCCTGCACGCGAGCAAGCCGACAGGCCGCCCCGACCGACCGTGCCGGCTGATCGGGAAGATGCGATGCGTGCGGCTATGGCGCGTCGAATGGAAGTGCATCGTCAGGAGATTGCCAAACTGCAGGAGATTCTTGAGATTGCCAAGGGCGAGGACGCCGAGAAAACAGTTGAGGCTCTCGAGGCGCTGATCGCCGAAAAGAATCAGGAAGTGCAGGAGCAGGTTGAGCAGGCCGAGCGCCGCAGGCAGGAAATGCAGGAGCGTCTGCAGCAGCGCCTTGAGCAGCGCCGCGAGCAACGCGGCGATCCGGATGAACAGCCAGCCCGACCAGCCCCCGATGAAAGGCAACGCGGCAGACGCCGACAGCCAGCCGAGTAACGTTTTGTTTACCCGAAAATAGTGCCAAACGCCCGATGCAGCCACATCGGGCGTTTGTTTTGGTGGAGGATGTCCGACAGGACAGCCTGCATCCTCGCTTTTGCGGATTGCCGGGTAATGAGCATTGCATCCTGTCAGACATAATGTATAATCACGGATCGTTTTTCCGGAAAACTCAAAACTCAAAACTAAGAACTCAATACAGCCATGCGACTGGCATTAGCCCAACTGAATGTGACTGTCGGCGACCTTTCGGGCAATCTGCAGACCATGCAGGCCGCGATGGCGGCGGTATCCGAAAAGAAAGCCGATGTGCTGGTATTTTCCGAGCTGGCCCTGTGCGGCTACCCCCCGGAGGATTTGCTGTTGCGGCCGCGGTTTCTGCTGGATTGCCGAGAGGCCCTTGATCGGCTGGCCGAAAATACCGGCTCGATGACTGTGATCGTCGGCTATCCGGACGGCCAGGTCGGCCGGTGCTTCAACGCTGCGGCGGTATGCCGGGACGGGCGGGTTGTAGCGGTCTATCGCAAGGGGCTGCTGCCCAACTATGGCGTGTTCGATGAGCAGCGCTATTTTAAGGCCGGCGACGAACCGGTGGTGCTGGGTATCGCAGGGGTCAAGACGGCGTTGACCATCTGTGAGGACTTATGGGATTTGCCCTGGCTGGATGATTTTCTGGACGGGACATCCGGAAACATCGATATGATCATTAATCTATCCGCCTCGCCGTTTCATGTCGGCAAAATTCATACCCGAAAAGCCATCGTGTCGCAATGTGCCGCGCATTTTGGCTGTCCGGTTGCGCATTGCAATCAGATCGGGGGACAGGATGAGCTGGTGTTTTCCGGCCGCAGTATGGTCACCGATGGCGGCGGCACCGTGATTGCCGAGGCGGCGGAGTTTGAAGACGACCTGCTGATTGTCGATGTGGAAAAGGGCGCCGGGGCAATGTCGATTACGGTGCCGTTTGGCGCCGGCGGCGAACGAACGTATGATCCGGTGGATGAGGTGTACGAGGCGCTGGTGATGGCAACGCGCGACTACGTTCGCAAGAGCGGCTTTTCCAGCGTTATCGTCGGTCTCAGCGGGGGGGTGGACTCGTCGCTGGTTGCGGCGATCGCGGCCGCGGCATTGGGCGCCGACAACGTCATCGGCGTGACCATGCCGTCCCGGTTTAACAGCGCCGAAACACGCAGCGATGCCAAATGCCTGGCGGACAACCTGGGCATAGCGTTTTATTCCCTGCCTATCGAGGATATTCTGAGGCCTTTCAGTGAAACGTTGTCGGTTGTGCCGTGCTGGGACGAGGGCGGCACTGCGTATGAGAATCTTCAGGCGCGTGTGCGGGGAACGCTGCTGATGAGCCTGTCCAATCAGCACGGCTGGCTGGTGCTGACCGGCAGCAACAAAAGCGAGACGGCGGTGGGGTACTCGACGCTGTACGGCGATACGGCAGGCGGTTTTGCCGTGCTCAAAGACGTGCCCAAGACGATGGTCTATCGGCTCTGTAAGCACATCAACGCGCGTGCCGGATGCGAGCGGATCCCGCATGCCATCATTACGCGCACCCCCTCGGCGGAACTGCGTCAAGGCCAGAAAGACAGCGACTCTCTGCCGGATTATGACGTCCTGGATGCCATCTTAAAAGACTATATTGAAAATGACCAGTCGCCGATGGAACTGATTGACAGCGGCTACGATGAATCGCTCGTGCGGCGGGTCGTGCAGATGATCGACCGCAGCGAGTACAAACGCCGCCAATCGCCGCCGGGTATTAAGATCACACCCAAGGCCTTTGGCAAAGACCGCCGGATGCCGATTGTTAACCGTTATCGCCCCTGAGCAGTGTCGTCTTGCGGGCAGGGCTGGTCAGGACATCGTCTCATGCGGCAGGAACGGCAGGGTGTATTCGCTGTGCCAGGGCGGGGCGTCCGACAGCGTCAGAGCGGCATCGATCAGGGCGATATGCGAGTAGCCCTGCGGGAAGTTGCCCAGCAGCCGTTTGGTCTTGAAGTCCATATCTTCGCTGAGCAGTCCCAGATGGTTGGTGTGTGCCAGAATATCGTCAAAGAGCTGCTGAGCTTTTTCTTTTTCGCCGATTTGGTAAAGGCTCTTGATCATCCAGAATGTGCAGACGGTGAAGGATGACTTGGGTTTGCCGAAGTCGTCCGGTTCGCGATAGCGGTACATCAGCCCATCGACACAGAGGTCTTTGTAAGTCTGCTTGACGGTGCTGACAAAGATCGGATCATCGGTGTCTAAAAAGCCGTAATGGCCCGCAAGCAGGTTGGCCGCATCCATCGAGCGTCCGCCGTAAAACTGTGTCAAGGCGCCTGTTTTCGGGTCGCAACCTTTTTCGAGGATATCCTGCTTGATATCTTCACGCAGCTTGATGTAGCTCATTGCCTCGGGCAGTTTGTCCAGAAACGCCGCGATGCGTGCGGCGCGATCCATCGCCACCCAGCACAGGATTTTTGAAAAGACGAAGTGTTTGCGCTCGGTGCGAAATTCCCAGATGCCCGAATCCAGTTTGCGCCAGCTTCGTTTGACGTGGCGCGTCAGGGTGCGCACGACGGTCCAGAGGTCTTCCTTGTTGTCGAGGTTGTTGCTAAACAATACCAGGCTCTGGTAGATCGCGTCCATCAGGATGCCGTAAATGTCGTTCTGTTTTTGCTTGAGGGCAGCATTGCCGACGCGCACGGGTTTTGAATTCTCGTAGCCTGACAGCCAGGGCAGCTCATATTCATGGGCCTTGCGGCGGGGATTGATGCTGTACAAAATCTGCACCTTTTCATCTTTGAACGGCACAATATCCAGAATAAAATTCAAAAACCTATGCGCGACATTGTAATGGCCCAGCCGCGTCAGGATATTGATGGTCATCGAGGCGTCACGAATCCAGCAGTACCGATAATCCCAGTTGCGCTGCTCGCCGATGGTTTCGGGCAGGCTGGTGGTCACCGCCGCCAGAATCGCCCCGCTTTTCTGGTGGGCCAGGAGCTTTAACACCAGGGCGCTGCGCTCAATCTGTGCCGGATATTGGGTCAGCAGGTTGGTCTTGGCGGTCCAGCCCATCCAATAGACCTTGGTGCGCTCAAACTCCAGCTCTACCCAGTCGACGGTTGGGGCGACTAATTTCTGGTTGTAGCTGACCAGCAGAAAACAATCGTGCTCCAACGTAATCGGCGCCTGTTCGAGGATATCCTCAAACGGCAGGTCCGAATACAGATACACCGACTCATAGCGCCCAAGGGCGGTGTGGTGCTTGATATAAAATGAGGTCAACTGCACCTCGACCGGGTGTTCGGCGTAATTGGGCCGCGGGTTGTAGTGGATGCGGACGCGCGGCCGCCCGGACAGGACGCGCAGATAGCGGATGATATCCGGCGGGCAGTGGTAGTTGCCGCCGTCATTAATATAGCGCGGCATAAAATCAAGCAGCTCAAATGCGTTTTTGCCGCTGGTAAAACGCGTCCGCAGGATATTGGTGCGGTTCAGATAGGTTTGTTCGATGCGATAAT
>PXAQ01000247.1 GCA_003567095.1 Phycisphaerae bacterium | reverse complement strand
GGCGATCACCACGCAAAAAAACATCGACAATATGCGCCGCCAGATTCAGGCCCTGGGTTTTTCCTACGACTGGGACCGGCAGGTCGATACGACCGATCCGGGCTATTACAAGTGGACGCAATGGATTTTCCTGAAGTTTTACCACAGTTGGTTCGACCAGGGCCAACAGAAGGCCCGGCCGATTGATGAACTGCCGATACCTGACTCGATCAAGGCAGAAGGCGATTCGGCGGTGCGCGAGTACATCGACAGTCAGCGGCTGGCGTATGAATCGCATGCGCCGGTAAACTGGTGTCCGGAACTGGGGACAGTGCTGGCCAATGAGGAGGTCATCGGGGGCCTGAGCGAACGCGGCGGCCATCCGGTCATCCGCAAGCCGATGCGGCAGTGGATGCTGCGCATCACGAAATTCGCCGAGCGGCTGCTCGACGGGCTGGACGAGGTGGACTGGCCCGTATCCATCAAGAAGCTCCAGCAGGACTGGATCGGCAAGAGCATTGGCGCCGAGGTGGATTTTAATGTGGACGGCCACGACGCGACGATTCGCGTCTTTACCACGCGTCCGGATACGCTGTTCGGCGCGACGTATATGGTGATGGCACCGGAACACAAGCTGGTCGATGAGATCACCACGCCGGAGCATAAAGACGCCGTCAAGGCCTACCGCGACGAAGCCGCCCGCAAGAGCGATCTGGACCGCACGGATATGTCCAAAGAGAAGACCGGCCAGTTCACCGGCGCGTATGCGATCAATCCGGTCAACAATGAAAAAATCCCCATCTGGATCAGCGATTATGTCTTGATCAGCTACGGCACCGGCGCGATTATGTCAGTCCCGGCGCACGATGAGCGGGATTTTGAATTTGCCACGAAGTTTAACCTGCCTATCATACCTGTAGTACTCCCTCCAAAGAAGGGCAAAAAAGACAGTGAGATCGAAGAATTAAAGAAGTCAATAGATGCAATTAAACAAAGACTAGGAATTCGTGTTGAAGAATCAACTTGGGATTATGATGAGGTTGTTCAACCAATCAAAGATGGTAAGTTATGTTATTCATCTGAAGGCATAGCCATCAACTCCGGGCAGTTTGACGGCCTGACGACAGCCGAATTCAAGGAAAAAATTACAGATTGGCTCGAAGAGCAGGGGCTGGGCAAGAAGGCGGTCAATTACAAGCTGCGGGATTGGCTGTTCAGTCGGCAGCGGTATTGGGGCGAGCCGTTTCCGATTCTGCATACCGAAGACGGACGCGTCATCGCGTTGGACGAAAGCGAGCTGCCGCTGACGCTGCCCGAGACCGCCGACTACAGGCCCACCAGTACCGGCGAGCCGCCGCTGGCCAAGGCGACCGACTGGGTCAATGTCACGCTGCCGGACGGCACAAAGGCACGCCGCGAGACCAATACCATGCCCCAATGGGCCGGAAGCTGCTGGTACTACCTGCGCTACACCGACCCGAAAAACGACGCCGCGGCCTTCGACCCGGACAAGGAAAAATACTGGCTGCCGGTGGACTTGTACATCGGCGGGGCCGAGCATGCGGTGCTGCACCTCTTGTATTCGCGGTTCTGGCACAAGCTGCTGTACGATCTGGGCTACGCGTCCACTGCCGAGCCGTTCAAAAAACTCATCAACCAGGGGATGATCCTCGGCGAGGACAACCAGAAGATGAGCAAGTCACGCGGCAATGTCATCAATCCCGACGCGGTCATCGAGCAGTACGGTGCCGATTCGATGCGGCTGTACGAGATGTTCATGGGGCCGCTGGAGGCGACCAAGCCCTGGAGCATGCAGGGCGTCGAGGGCGTCCACCGATTTTTGGGCAAGGTCTGGCGAACGATCATTGATACCGACAGCGGGGCGCTGACGACGGCGATACACGATGCCGATGCCGACGAAGCAACCCTGCGCCTGCTGCATCAGACCATCAAGAAAGTCACCAGCGATATTGAGGGATTTGGTTTTAATACCGCCATCAGCCAGATGATGATCTTTATCAACCATCTGGCGCGGCAGAATGTCCGGACTAAAGACGTCGTCGAGACGTTCGTCCTGCTGCTGGCGCCCTTTGCCCCGCACATCGCCGAGGAACTCTGGCAGCGGCTGGGACATGCCGACACGCTGGCCTATGCGCCGTGGCCGACGTATGATCCCGCCCTGTGCAGGGCCAAAGAGATTGAGCTGGCCGTGCAGGTCAAAGGCAAGATCAAGGACAAGATCGTCGTGGATGCCGACGCCGACGAAGAGACCATCCGGCAAAAGGCCCTGGCCTCGGAAAAAGTCCAGGCGGCCATCGACGGCAAAACGCCCAAAAAAATCATCGTTATCAAATCCCGATTGGTCAATATTGTCGTGTAAAGAATCCCTGTCGCCAGAGAATAGTTGCAAGCCGGATGCCGGAAGCTGCGATGCTGGAAATTGAAGCCAAAATAAAGGTCGAATCGCTTGAGCCCATCGCCGAACGGCTGGGCCATCTCGGCGCGCGGTTTATCGCCTCGCAGGCTCAGCACGACGCGTATTTCTTCGATGCCGCCGGACACTTGACCCAACGCGGCTGCGGCCTGCGCCTGCGCACCGAGAGCGCCGACGAAAAGACGATATCGATTCTGACCTTCAAAGGCCCCAAACAGGCCGGCCCCTACAAATCCCGTCCCGAATACGAAACCACCGTGGCCGACGGCCAGGCGATGACCCACATCCTGCAGGGGCTGGGTTACCAGACTACCCTGACGGTGACCAAAACCCGCCGCCTCTGGACACTGGATGGCTGTGAAATCTGCCTGGATGATGTACCGCCGTTGGGCAGCTTTGTCGAAGTGGAAGGCCCGGACCAAGCCGTCATCAAGGCTGTGCTGACCCGGCTGGATTTGGCCGACAGGCCACATATTAAAAAAGGCTACGCCGCGATGATGGCCAAATTGATGGGAATTTCAAAGACGCCGACCTGAAAAGCGGGATACGTCTTTTTCGATTTAACTCTCAGAAAGCCGCCGGTTTGGCCGATACAAGAAAAGCACCGGCCGGCGCGAAACTGCGCAGGATGGGTTGCAGCCCATCGCGATGAAATTTTGAATGCGAACGCTTATGAATCCGCACGACGGATATATACAATACATTGTCAATCCGAAATCCGGCGCCAGCAGCAGCAAAGAGCTTGTCTGCGGCTTTCAGGACTACCTGCGGCAGCGCGGCTTCGATGTGCGGCTTGCGTTTACCGAGTCGCTGGAACATGCCAGCGAGCTGGCCACGCAGGCGGCGGTCGATTACGACTGCGCCCTGGTCTGTGCCGCCGGCGGCGACGGCACGCTGCGCGAGGTCATCCACGGACTGGAAGGGTCGGATAAGACCCTGTTGCCCACGCCCTGCGGCACGGAAAATCTCCTGGCCAACGAACTGGGCTTTGATTTTACCCTCGACTCGGTCATCAAGGCATTCGAAGGCAGCACCCCGCGCCCGCTCGATCTGGGCGTGCTCAACGGCAAGTGCTTTACCGCGATCGCCGGGTTCGGCTTTGACGGTGCGGTCATCCATCGGATGCACGCGCAGCGCACCGGACACATTCACCATCTGGACTACTTCTGGCCGATCTGGAGGACATTCTGGGAATATGATTTTCCGCCGATGCGGGTCGAGGCCGACGGGCGGGAAATCTTCAACGGCCGCGGGCTGGTTTTCGTCGGCAACATCAGCCGATACGCCATCGGCCTGAGCATCCTCAAAAACGCCGACTACGGCGACGGCCTGCTCGATGTCTGTATTTTCAAGTGCACCAACCAGGCCTGCCTGCTGTGGCATTCAGTCAAGACCGCCCTCAAACGCCACATCCCCGGCAAGAACGTCTACTATACCCAAGCCAAAAATATCTGTGTCGAACCGGTCGGCGATGAGGCCCTCTACGCCCAGATCGACGGCGACCCCGGCCCCGCTATGCCTGCCGAGATTAAAGTCATCCCCCATGCCATCCACGTGCTCGTGCCCCCCGGTGCCAAACCAGCCGGCATCCGCACCCGCCTGCGCCGCATGATCGGATGAACCACTTGGTTTTGGGATTTTACGCTCGTTTGGCGGGTGGGTTTTGAGAACTACGTAAATTTGTTTCTACGGCCGAAATCTCTTTAACTCGATTTCATTTATTATCTGGTAATGTTTTTGGTTGCCGGTGCAAATCGTTACATTGTTTTCCACGGCTGTTGCGGCCAGCAAGGCATCTGCCACACACAAATTCGCTTTCAAGCAATACTCTTCGATATAGACCGAAGCCCTATGGCCAATGTTTTCTGTCAAAGGCAGCATTTCAAAATCCAGATCGCGTAGAAAGCTGCGTATGATTTTTACTTCTTTCTTGTCTCTGGCCCCTTGCAGAAGTTCCATATAGGAAACAACAGATATTTGCCTGCGATCATCTACTTTCAGGGTGTCCGAAGCATGTTGGTTTCCTCGTAAGTACCAAATAAGGACATCTGTATCAAACAGCATCAAACCGTCCTCTTCGGAGGTGTCTTACGGTTCGCTCGACATTGTCCATATCTTCCCTGTGTTTCCAGAGCCCAAAAGCAGGATGATTGTCAATATCCACTTTCTGATCTGATTTTTTAGGGACGATAACCGCCTTGTCGCGTCCTCTGTAGGTCAGCGTGACAGTTTCATTGCGGTCAAGCGCTCGGAGCACCTTACTCATGTGCCGTCGAATATCGATTATTGAAGCTTTCATAAATGGTTCCTCATTCAAGTGAACACTTAAAGTATACACTCTTTGGGCCGGCTTGTCAATAGCTGCCGCACACTCCCGGTCACCCCGAATTCTTTATAATTCCGGTATGATTTCCGGGTATATGGCGCCGCCGGCGTCGATGTTGAAGATGTAGATCAGCCCCGGCCGGAGGCGTTTATAGACGACATTGCCGAACACCGCCTTGATGCCCATCGGTTCCAGCCGCGTGGGGTCGTTGGCCAGTTGCCAGGTTTCATCCCAGAATTGCTCACGCTGAGCCAGCGACAGTTTTTCGCCGATCGCGCGATAACGCGCCGGCTCGCTGTGAGGCGTGTGGATTGCAAAGCCGTCCTCAGGCCGCATTTTCTCGCCGTAGACCCGCCGCCACAGGTACATCGCCTTCTGGCGGCCCTCCATCACCATCGGCGTGGTGAATTTGACAATCAGGGCATCAAAATGGACCACATCCCCTTCGATTTCAAATTCCTTCTCCAGCACGCGCTGCGTCATATCCTCCGGGTCGGTCTCGACAAATAAGAGTCGCGTTTTCAGCACCCCGTTGTGCGTTTGCTGCTCGAGGACCTTGGCATAACCGATTCGCGTTTCATCGGTCAGGTTGGCAATCGCCTCCCGCAACTCGGTGTTCTCAAACAGCAGTTGCTCAACGGTTTGGTCAACCGTAAACTGCCGCCACACCACATAACCGCCGCCGCCGGCCGCGATAAGCAGGCCCAGCGCAAAGAGGTTTTTGAACAGTGCCAGGTATGACGTTTTCATGGCTATTCGAGTCCGTTATCCGTTTCTCGAATGCCGGTCGGCAGACGCAGGCCGCCGCGTCCGTTTTCCTTATGAAAATTGACAAAAATGCGGGCGGCCTCTTCGGGATCGTCGGTCAGGCAGAATAACTTCTTGTCCTCCGGGTCGATGTATTGATTGTCACCGAGCATCGCCTTGTCAATCCAGTCAAACAACTCTTTCCAGAATTCGCTGCCCATGCACACCACCGGAAAATAGACCTGCTTGAGCGTCTGAATCAGCACCAGCGACTCGAAAAATTCATCCATCGTGCCGAACCCGCCCGGCATTACCACAAACCCGTGTGCGTATTTGACAAACATGACCTTGCGGCAAAAGAAGTACCGAAAAGCAAGCGACAAATTCTGGTATTTGTTCGGCTTTTGTTCATGAGGAAGTTCAATGTTCAGCCCGACGCTTTTGACACCGGCGTCAAGGGCGCCCCGATTGGCCGCCTCCATCAGACCGCCGCCGCCGCCGGTGATGACCGCAAAGCCGGCCTTGCCGATTTCGCGGGCCGTGGCGACGGTCAGGTCGTAGTAGGGGCCGCCTTCCTGTTCGCGGGCCGAGCCAAATATCGACACCGCAGGCCCGATATTTGACAGCTCGTCAAATCCCTCCACAAATTCAGCCATAATCCGAAAAACACGCCATGTCTCATCGCCCATCGTGTTGAATTCTGTCATCCGTTACTCCGCATTCGAGTGGGGGTCATCAAAAAAATACATATCCGAACCTCATTATATCGTCAAATACACCGGCAATGTTCAAAATTTATCAAAAAGAACAAACGCCCCTTCTTACGACACTTTTCCTTTGAACAATGAATCCCTGTCATGGTAGTATCAGGAAGGAATCGTTTATGAATATGAACGGAGTTAATTGCGAAGGGAGATAACAATGCTGAAAATGGCTGTTTTTAACACAAAACCCTACACGAAGCAGTTTTTTGGCCGTGCCAACGAGCGTTTCGGACACGAGTTGGTGTTTTTCAAAGAGCGGCTGACCGACCAGACCGTCG
>PXAQ01000243.1 GCA_003567095.1 Phycisphaerae bacterium | reverse complement strand
TCTCCGATGCCGCGGCGCCGATCAATGCCGCTGTCTGAGCTCGGGCGGTCTCGATGCAGTCCGCCGCGGCACGTCCCCAGCGATGATACCGGCTGGACGGATTGCCGTACACCTCGCGCAGCATGACTGTCATCGTCTCCAGCACCGCCGGATCCAAAGGCGTCGTGGCGTTATAATCCAGATAGATGCCGTCCGTCTCAGGGTTCAAGGCAGTCAAACTCTTTCTGCCGGCAACACCGACACGGCGTGCTCGGCCAAAGCTTCGACAGCGCGATGCGCTGAACGGTATTGTTCCACAAATCAATCTTGGTCATCATCGGATTGGCCTTGTCGCTATGGCCCGACAGCAGCTTGATCGCCTCTGTCGCCTGCATCGCGCCGAGCGTTGCCGGTACCGGCCCCAGTACACCGAATTGACAGCACACATTCGCGTCGTCGTCCTGATCGCCGCAACGAGACGGTATCGACGGAAGAATACACCGCAGGCACGGCGTTGTGCCGGGAATAAATGTGATTACCTGTCCCTGGCCTTCCATCACGCCGGCCGAGACCCACGGCACAGTGAACTTGACTGCATAGTCATTGATCAAAAACCGCGTCGGGAAATTATCCGTCCCATCAACAATCACATCAATATTTTTCGCCGCTCGATGAATTGTCAGCGGGTCGATCCGTTCGGCAAACGGCTCGATATGACATGCGCTGTTGATCACGGCCAGTCGGGCCGCGGCTGCGTCGACCTTTAGCGGATGCGCCGCGGCGTCATGCTCAGCGTACAGCGACTGGCGATGCAGATTGGACACCTCCACGCTGTCGTCGTCGCAGATTCGAAGCCGCCCCACCCCGGCGCGCACCAGCAGTTCGGCGGCCCACGAGCCCAGGCCGCCGGCCCCGACGACCAGCACGGCACTGTCGGCCAGCCGTGCCTGACCGCCGGCCCCGAACGCGGCAAATGCGATTTGTCGTGCATATCGTTTCGAACTCATCGGTCTCTAACCTCCACCCTCAAACCCCAATTCTTCATTCTCAAATCTTCATTCTCAAATCTTCATTCTCAAATCTTCACTCAATCCTTCACCGCCTCCTCAATCCACCCGCCGCCGAGTACCGTATCGCCATCATAGAGCACCGCCGCCTGTCCCGGGGTTACGGCATCGACCGGGGCGTCAAAAACAACCTTAAAGCGTTCCTCCTCAAGGCGGCGGACCTGGCCGGTCAGGCCGCGATGTTTATAACGGATCTGGATATGACAGTGAAACGATTCGGGCACGTCACAGAGCCAGTTGGCACGCGCGGCGATCAGGCCGCTGCACGCCAGAGACGTCCGCGGACCGACGGTGATGCTTTGCCGGTCGGGATCGATGGCGACGACATACAGCGGCTCAGCGGCAGCAATGCCGATGCCCCGGCGTTGGCCGATGGTAAACAGGCCGCAGCCGTTATGGCTGCCGAGCACGTTGCCCGCCTGGTCAAGAATCGGGCCCGGCCGCAGGGCCGCATCGGCCCGCCCGGCCAGAAAGAGCCGATAGTCGTCCTCGGGCACGAAACAAATCTCCTGGCTGTCGGGCTTGTCGTGGACCACCAGTCCGGCGTCTTTGACAATCGCCCGGGCCTGCTGTTTAGCCGGCAAGGTGCCCAGCGGAAACATGATCCGCTCCAGCCGCGCCCGCGGAATGTCAAACAGCACATACGACTGATCTTTATCCGCCGCCTTGCCCCGCTGCAGGCAAGCGCCGGTGTCGGCCTGGACGATATTGGCGTAGTGGCCGGTGGCGATATACTTAGCCCCCATCTCATCGGCCAGCTCAAACAGTTTGCCGAATTTGATGAGCTTATTGCAGACGATGCACGGGTTGGGCGTTTTGCCTTCGGCGTACGCCCGGGCAAAGTTCGTCTGGATCTGCGCCATTTCCGTCTGGCCGTCGAGTGTGTGAAAGTCAATGCCCAGACGCGCGGCAATCGCCGCCGCGTCGGCGGCATCCTGCGGCGAGCAGCACGACCGCGCCCCGGCCTGGCCGACGCGCTGCTGCTGAAGACAGATAAACACCGCGCAGATATCCATGCCCGCCTGCGACAGCAGTGTCGCCGCCGCGGCCGAATCCACCCCGCCGCTGAGCGCGACGAGCACCTTGTTTTGATTCAGGGATGGGGTCATACCGTTTTGCTTAGCGCCTCTTTAAGATCGGCAATCAAATCATCGGCGTCCTCGATCCCGATTGAGAGCCGTATCGTCCCCTGATCGATCCCGATTTTTTCCTTCTCGTCCGGACTCATCACGCCGTGGCTCATCGTCCAGGGATGACAGACCAGCGATTCGACGCCGCCCAGACTCTCGGCAAACAGAAAGACCTCCAGCCCCGCTGCAAACCGCCGCACTGCCTCAAGCCCGCCGTCCAGCCGAAAGGTTACCATCGCGCCGAATCCGTCCATCTGCGCCTTGGCCAGTTCGTGCTGCGGATGGGTCTTGAGCCCCGGATACACCACGTCCTTGACGCTCGGCTGTTCAGCCAGCCAGCGGGCAATCGCCATCGCGTTTTGCTCATGCTGCTGCATCCGCACCGCCAGGGTCTTAAGACCGCGTAAACTCAGCCAGCAGTCAAACGCCCCCGGCACCGCCCCGACGGTATTTTGGTAATAGTAAAACCGCTCGTGCAGCGCCGCGTCATTCGTCGCCAGCGCGCCGCCGATGACATCCGAATGCCCGCTGATGTACTTGGTCGTGCTGTGCACCACGACATCCACACCCTGTGTCAGCGGTCGCTGAAAATACGGCGACGAAAACGTATTGTCCGCGGCCAGCACAATGTTATGCCGTTTGGCAATCGCAGCCACCGCCCGCACATCCACAAGCTGCAAAAGCGGGTTGGCCGGCGTCTCGATCCAGATCATCTTCGTGCCGTTTTCAATCGCCGCCTCAAACGCCTCCGGCCGCGAACCGTCCACATAGGTAATCCGTATTCCGCGCGGCACAGCGACGCCTTCAAAGAGCCTAAACGTCCCGCCGTAAATGTTCTCCGACGACACAAGATGATCGCCCGGACGCAGAATCGACAGCGCCGCATCCACCGCCGCCATCCCCGACCCGAACGCCAATCCGTACCGGGCCTCTTCCAGCGAGGCCAGACATGTCTCGTACGCGGTGCGCGTCGGGTTGCCGCTACGCGAATACTCAAACGCGCTCGGCTGGCCGAGGCCCTTAAACACAAAATTGGCCGTCTGATAAATCGGCACGTTCACCGCGCCGGTCGTCGGGTCCGGCTCCTGACCGACCCGTATCGCTTTGGTTGCAAACTTCATTCAATCTCCTGTTTTGACAGCCGAGTTAACCTGCATTTATGCAATGATATCGGCAAACAGCACCGACGACAAGTATCGCTCGCCGAAACTGGGGATAATTGCGACAATGGTTTTGTCTTTATTTTCCGGCCGGGAGGCGATAATATCGGCCGCCCGCAGTGCCGCGCCCGAGGAAATGCCGACAAACAGCCCCTCAAGCCTGGCCGCCCGCCGCGCCCAGTCAATCGCCTCGTCTTGGTCGACCGTGACGACCTCGTCAATAATATCGACATTCAGCACCTTGGGGACGAATCCGGCTCCGATGCCCTGAATCTTGTGCGGCCCGGGCTTGAGCTCCTGCCCGGCCAGCGTCTGGGTCAGAATCGGGCTTTGGGCCGGCTCAACGGCGATGGCCTTGAAGTCCGGCTTGCGCGATTTAATCACTTCCGCCACGCCCGTGATTGTGCCGCCGGTGCCAACGCCTGCAACGAGGTAGTCAATCTTGCCCTTGGTGCCTGCCCAGATCTCCTCGGCGGTCGTGCGGCGATGCATCGCCGGGTTGGCCGGGTTCTCAAACTGCTGCGGCACAAAGGAACCCGCTTCGGCCTCGGCAATCTCCAAGGCTGCGGCTACGGCGGCTTTCATGCCGCCGGGGGCCGGGGTCAGGACCAGCTCGGCGCCGAGGGCTTTGAGGACCTTGCGGCGCTCCAGGCTCATTGATTCGGGCATCGTCAGGAACAGGCGATAGCCCTTGGCTGCGCAGACAAACGCCAGGGCGATGCCGGTATTGCCGCTGGTCGGCTCGACAATAACGGTCTTATTGTTGATTATTCCGGCTTTTTCGGCCGCTTCGATCATCGAAACGCCGATACGGTCCTTGACTGAGGACAGCGGGTTGTGACTTTCCAGCTTGGCCAGCACCGTCGCGCCGGTGATCAGTTTGTTGACTTTGACCAGCGGTGTGCCGCCGACGGTCTGCATGATATTGTCATAATAATCAGCCATAACACATTCCTTTCTAAAAAGATTCGTTATATCTTACATTCCGTTCGATTTATTGATTCTTTTTTCTCAAAAATCCCACTTATAGAACGACCTTATCAGTCGTATATTTGAGGCCATTAAATGCCGGCACCGTCAACCAGATTGATCGTCTGGACCTCTTCGGGCCGGACGGGCCGGCCCTGGTAGATGGCCGCCAGGGTGGCTGCTTCCATCAGGCGGTCGGCGTGGTTGCGCACGTCCAGGAAGAGGCGGCGGAAGCGGCAGACGGGTTCCTGGCTGCATTTTTCGTACTTGTGGACCGAGACGCAGCCGATGGGGGACAAAACGCCGTCAAAATGGCGGATGACCTCGCCGGCGGTGATTTTATGCGGGGGCCTGGCCAGGATGTAGCCGCCTTGCTTGCCCATGACGCTGCGGACCCAGCCTTTGGCCTTCATTTCGAGCATGATCTGCTCGAGAAAGCGCTTGGGGACCTCGTTGCGGCGGGCCAGCTCGCGGATCGGAATCGGGCCGCGTTGGTCGTGCTCTACCAGCGTGAACAGTGCCCGAAAGGCGTAATCGGTTTTCATTGACAGTTTCATTTTCTTATCCCCAGTACGACTTAAAAAGTCGTATATTAGAAAGTTTCCCGGGGCGAGTCAATCAAAAATTGAAAAAAAGTTCAAAAAAAATGAAATGTCAAAATGTGTCAAAACAATGCGAAACTTTGTCAAAACGTGTCAAAACAATGGTAAAATTTGATGGCGGTTTTTGGGTATTGTTGGTTTTTATTTTCTGTTTTCGATTTCTCAAATTTGAGATTTGAGAGGGGGTCTGGATTCCCGCCTGCGCGGGAATGACGGAGGGGTGCCGGCGGTACTCGGGGGGTCGGGATTGGGGTAGTTTTGATTTCTTGGTTTTGAGGTTTGAGTTTGTCGGGTTTTTGGGGGTGGCAGGAACGCAGGAATGTAGGTATGTAAGAATGTAGGGATATAGGGATATGGGGGCGGCAGTTTTTTTGTTTTCGGGGAAAAGGGTTGACAGAGTCAGGAATGTTCTGTTTACTGCTTGTACAAAATAAAAAGGGTAATTTTGAATTGCCGGAGAGGTTTTTCGGTTTACCACGAAGAGCACGAAGGACACGAAGGGGGATAATTTTGAATTTTTAATGCTGAATGTTGAATTGGCGTGGGATGTGGGAAAATTGGCTTGACGAAATTGGATTGTGGAGTTTTATTTATGTGATTATGTGTGGCCGTCAGTGCCGGAGAGGTTTTGCAATTTACCACGAAGAGCACGAAGGACACGAAGGCGGATCATTTTGAGTTTTGAATACGACTGTCTTGCCGAGGGCCGATTTTTTTTCAGCTGTGTTTTACGGGAGAAATGAAATGCATAACGAAAATTATGAGATATGATATGACAATGCGAAACAGAGACAAAAATTGATGGCAAAGGGGCATAAGAGTTGTCTGACTCTTTTATTTTCTCCTATTTTATGGGTAATTGGTTAAGGAGCTTTCCATGCGGCAATATGAGGCCGCCATCCAGGCAATGGAACAGTTGGGCGGCTACAGCACGCTTGGCCAGTTGTATACGGTGGCTTTAAAGTTGCCCGATGTGAAATGGGGAACGAAAACGCCCTGCGCGTCCATCCGCCGAATTGTGCAGGAACGCGATGAGTTTTTCAAGATCCGCCCCGGTCTCTGGGCCTTGAAAAGCTGTCGCAAAAAGCTGCCTGCGCCATTGCTTGCCGACAACAAAACAAAAGCCAAAAGCAAAGAAGTTCAGCTTTTTGACCATACCTATTATCAGGGGCTGCTGGTTCAGCTTGGCAACTTACAGAACTTTATGACGTATGTCCCGCCGCAGGATAAAAACCGTCTCTACCTTGGCAAAGAAAAACTCGCTTCAATGGTCGCACTGACAGAGATGCCGCCGTTCACTTACTCATCCATTACTCGTCGCGTCAAAAGCATTGATGTTGTCTGGTTTAATGAGCGCAAATTACCCAAGGCGGTCTTCGAGGTCGAGCACTCGACGGATATCAAGAATTCATTGATCAAGTTTGCCGAGCTGGAGGATTTTCGCATTGAAATGAAAATCGTCGCCGACGAACATCGCAAACGGGAGTTTGAGCACGTGTTGCAGTCGCGGGTGTTTGAAACAGTGAATCATCTCGTGGGCTTTATGAGTTATGGACAATTGTCGGCTCAGCATAATCAGATATGTGAGATGGCGCTGCTGAAACAGCTTTAATGGCCTCGCGGGAAAAATGGCCTTAGCCCGCAGGGCG